>JAMWZA010000099.1 GCA_024305105.1 Marinoscillum sp. | reverse complement strand
ATGTTCTTATGGGATTGAAGCTTGCTTTGTCAGAAGTTTTTGAAGAAGTAAATGGATAGGTGATGGCAGAGTACAAGCAAAAGGAACCCAAAATCGACGATATCTCTGTCTTGGAGCCAGAGGCCACTTATTCTTATGCCGACTACCTTCGTTGGTCGCTTGAAGAGCGTGTGGAGCTAATCAAAGGAAAGCTTTTTCGAATGTCTCCAGCACCGAAGCGGTCACATCAGGAAATCGCAGGCGATATTTTTGTTTCTATACATGCATTTCTAAGGGGACAGACATGTAAGATCTATCAAGCCCCCTTTGATGTCCGCTTTCCGAATGAGTCGAGTAGCTCGGATAGTCAAACCTTCACAGTAGTCCAGCCCGACATCTGTGTGGTATGTGATCATACTAAACTCGATGATGCAGGCTGTAAAGGAGCCCCGGATTTGATTGTGGAAATTCTGTCACCGTCCACAGCCTCCAAAGATCTGAATGAAAAATACCAGCTCTATGAGGAACATGGAGTGAAAGAGTATTGGGTGGTATATCCGGGAGAAGCCGTTCTTGAAATCTACGAGTTAAAAGGTGGGAAGTATGTTTCTAAAGGCAAGTTTGTCAAAGAAGACAAAGTAACTTCTAAAGTTCTTCCTGGATTCACCATGTACCTTGCTGAAGTATTTGAGGGAGTAGAGTAGTTTTTGTGCTAGTGATTTAAGCCCCTTTTGTGAGACAGTAGAATATTTCAACATATCTGCTATCATTGCATACACTTTTTTAATAGGATGAAATTCAAACTTCTTTTACTTTCTAGCGTACTTTTTCTGACAAATGCCGGATTTAGCCAGGACTCACTGTCAATTGCTTTAACACTTAACAGATCGATTGATACGCGTCACTCTTTTTACATAGAAAAGGTAGTCGACAAGCGAATGAGAGTTTGGACGGCTGAAGAGAAGTATATTAATGTCACTCCAGCTACTGATAAGGCCTTTTTTGATTTCTATAGTCAGGCTATACCACGTCCTGACCAGGCAAAGGGTATGACACTTTTTATTAGTGATTTGAAAGTGGCTAATGAGTCTGGAGATGAAGTGCTTAAATTGACTATTGACTTTATTTATCAAAATCAATTTGTATTTGAATCAAGTGTGTCGCAGAATGTTTCTCCTGATCTTGAACGAGACTTAGCTGATTTGGCAGTTAGTGCCATTGCACAATTTGATGTTTCTAAGGAATCTGACTTACTTTTTATGACCAGGCAACCCAATGAAGAATTGGAGAGGGTAAAAGCTTTGAGTAATTCAGATGACTATGAATTAGATATGGATTCAGGAGAAGGTGATCGCAATGTGAGTGCTGTTGGATATCAGATAGGAGGACTTACTTTGATTGGTTTTGATTATGAATTTCGGGTTTCAGATGTGTTTGGTCCACATATTGGCATGGGTCTGAGTGGCTATACATTTGGTTTAAAAATACATACTGGCGAATTTAAGGATAGTCCCTTTTTCAATATTAGCTATAAAGATGGTGGTTTTGGTGCGATCAATACTATTGCAATGGAATATGGGGGACGGCTTACAGGTAGTAGGAATAAGGGTGGCTTTGGATTCCATTATCAATTTGGTTTGGGTTATTTAACTAATATAGATCCAGACTTTCAGGAAAGACTTTTCGGTGACGAAGATCCGCCACCGGTACTTTTATCGTTGGGTATAGGAATGAGTTGGTAAAAAGTAAATACTAATAATATTAGTTAATACTAAATTAATTAGCTTTACTGTGTGTTAAATGTTCACTCGTACTTTAGTTTTAAGTATGGCTTATTGTCCATTGATAAGCTCATGGATTGGGCTGTAGAGAATGGCTTGAAGGCTCTGGCACTCACTGATATCAATAGTACTTCCGGAAGTTTAGAGTTTGTGCGTCAGGCACAGAAAAAGGGGGTTCGTCCCATTCTGGGGATTGATTTCAGAAATGGGGCCAGGCAACAGTTCCTGGCTATAGCTCGAAATAATACAGGCTTCCAATCTATGAATGACTTTCTTTCAGCACACTTGCATGCTGAGAAGCCCATGCCGCCAGAGACAGATGAGATTTCGGATAGCTATCTCATTTATCCACAAACCAACATTCCCCAAAGACCTCTAAAAGAGTACGAATATGTGAGCGTGAAGCCGAGAGACATCACCCGCACCATTTTTCTGAGTAAGGTTCCTCGTCATAAATTGGTTGCTTGTCCCACATTTACTTTGCCGAGTGGAGATGACTTTGAGTTACATAGTGTCTTACGGGCCATTGATTTAAATACACTGGTGAGTAAACTGACTGAGGAGGATACCGCTGATGTGACCGATGTTTTTTTACCGAAAGATCGACTGATTCGCATGTATGCAGATCTTCCGCATGCTTTTCAGAATCTTAAGCATATGGTCCGGACGAGTGAAATCCAGTTTGATTTTAGTGATACGGCCAGACCTCAGAATCAGGAAACGTGGAGTGGTTCACACTCTGGTGATTACGATAAAGTGAGGGAGCTGTGTCTGCAAGGACTGAAGTATCGGTACGGAGAAAGTCCCGAATGGAGCATCAAGCGGCGGGTGGTGACTGAGCTTACGGTCATTCGTCAGATGGGTTTCTTGTCCTATTTCCTCATTAGCTGGGATATTGTGCGGTATGCACGGGAGCAGGGTTATTTTTATGTGGGACGAGGTAGCGGTGCCAATAGCGTGGTGGCGTATTTGCTTCGGATCACTGATGTGGACCCGATCGAGTTGGACCTTTATTTTGAGCGGTTTATTAACCTTTTTCGAAAAAGCCCACCAGACTTTGATATGGACTTTTCGTCCTGGGATCGGGACGATGTGACACGTTATGTTTTTGAGCGATATGAGCATGCGGTGTTGCTGGCTACTTACAGTACCTTCCAGCATCGGGCAATTATTCGCGAGGTAGGGAAGGTTTTTGGAGTGCCGGCATATGAGATTGAGAAACTACAAAAACAACCCGAAAGAGATCTGGACCATCACGCTAAGCTCATTCTTACGTATGGCTATAAGCTGGCGGGATTTCCTAGTCACCTGAGTGTGCATGCTGGAGGAATTATTATTTCTGAAAGACCCATTCATTACTTTACAGCTACTTCTTTGCCACCAAAGGGGTTTCCGATCACACACTTCGATATGATCGTGGCAGAGGATGTGGGGCTCTATAAGTTTGATGTGCTGGGGCAGCGCGGGCTTGGTAAGATCAAGGATGCAATTGAGATTATCAAGGAAAATCAACCAGACCGCATTCCCATTGATATACATGATATTAGGTTATTCAAAGAAGATCCGCTGGTCAAAATCAACCTGAGTGAAGCAAAGGCGATTGGTTGCTTTTATGTAGAGTCGCCGGCCATGCGGATGCTGCTGACGAAGCTGAAGTGTGATGATTACCTCACATTAGTTGCGGCCAGCTCCATCATTCGGCCGGGAGTGGCCAAGTCAGGAATGATGCGCGAATACATTCTTCGGTTCAGGCTTCCTGATAAGCGAAAGGAGGCACATCCAGTGCTGTGGAGTATCATGCCGGATACCTATGGCATCATGGTGTATCAGGAAGATGTGATTAAAGTAGCGCATTACTTTGCCGGGCTCACACTGGCAGAATCCGATGTGCTCAGAAGGGGGATGTCTGGTAAGTACCGATCTCGGGCAGAGTTCAAGCAAGTGAAAGATAAGTTTTTCTCCAATTGTCTGGCAAAAGGATATGAAGAGCAACTTACTACTGATGTCTGGCGCCAGATAGAGAGCTTCGCAGGGTATGCTTTCGCAAAGGGGCATTCAGCGTCTTATGCCATAGAGAGCTATCAGAGCATGTTTCTGAAATCACATTACCCACTCGAGTTTATGGTGGCAGTCCTCAATAATGGAGGAGGCTTTTACAGTCGAGAGCTGTACATCCACGAGGCACGAATGCATGGAGCGGATATCCAGTTGCCGTGCATCAACTGGAGTGATGAAGCAGTGATTATTAAAGGAAAGACCATTTATCTTGGGCTAGGGATGATCAAAGACCTGGAGCATCACACTGTAAAAGAAGCCTTGCTTGAGCGTAACGAAAATGGCGTTTACATGTCCGTAGATGATTTTGTTAGACGAGTGAGTGTGTCTTTGGAGCAATTAAGCTTATTGATCCGGATAGGAGCGTTTCGATTTACAGGTAAAGACAAGAAAGCATTACTCTGGCATGCACATTTCTTACTTGGAAACACCGGTAAGAGTCAAAACAAACTATCACTGTTTGAACCCCAGGTGAAAAAGTACTCATTGCCAGCCATCGAACATGAGGAGATCGAAGATGTGTATGATGAAATGGAGCTATTGGGTTTTCCGCTCCATAGCCCATTCTACTTACTGAAGGAGCAGCCGATGGGCTGTGTGCTGGCCAGGCATCTGCCAGAAAAGGTGAACAAGCAGGTTAGGATTCTTGGGTATTTAGTAGCTACCAAGAACACCGGCACCTCCAAGGGGGAGCGTATGCATTTTGGGACCTTTCTGGATGAAGAAGGGCAGTTTATTGATACGGTGCATTTTCCGCCAGTGGCCAAAAAGTATCCGTTTACAGGGAAGGGAATTTACCTGCTTCAGGGCAAGGTATTCGAAGAATTTGACGCGATCAGTATCGAAGTAAATTCCCAGATGCGGTTGAAATACCAGACGATGGATATATGATATTTCACTTATTACTATAAAAATAGTTGTATAACTACAAATATAGTAATATACTTGCTGTATGAAAGCGTTGACCAAAGCTGAAGAGCAAGTAATGAAGTATCTGTGGGAACTGGAGAAGGGCTACCTGAAGGATATTGTGGCCCAATACCCTGATCCGGCTCCTGCATATACTACGGTGTCTACTGTGGTGAATGTACTGGTGAAAAAAGGATTCATCGGTTTTGAAACTCATGGCAAGTCCAAGGAGTATTATCCTTTAGTGGCAAAAGAAGCGTATGCTAAAGAGTCCCTGCAAGGGATCGTGCATACGTTCTTCAATGACAGCCCAAAACAATTTGCTTCTTTCTTTACTCAGGAAAGCGAGCTAAGTGTGGAGGAGCTTAAAGAGCTACAGGACATGATTGCTGCAGAAATCAAAAAACAACAAGACAATGGCTGATTGGATGCTTTACCTGCTTAAGGTCAGCTGTTTTCATGCTATGCTGGTCCTGTTTTACCTCGTATTTCTTCGGAGGTTAACGTTTTATCATTTCAATCGATGGTTTTTGATCGGAGGCCTGATGCTTGGTTTTTTACTACCAATTATTCAGGTACCTAATGAACCCATTCAAAAAGTCAATGAGGAATTTGTGGAGATCATGGGACCTGGACTAATAGCCGAACCCATTACTCAACAAACATTAGAGGCTCATGCGTTTCAGGTCAATTGGTACGCTGTTATCGTGCTATTTTATGCACTTGGAGTATTGATTTTGGTCCAACGCTACTTGACGAATTACCTAAAGATCAGAAAATTCAAATATGGATATGAATTAATCAACCGAATTGGAGCTATTGAGGTGTTTAGAACGCCTTTTGCTCAGCCATTCTCTTTTTTCAAATCTGTGTTTATTCCAGCCAAAGTGGAAAAGACGCAGGAGTTGGATTTGGTGATGGCGCACGAACTCAGGCATGTGGAGTTTGGTCACTCATATGATCGCATGCTGGTCGATTTCATAATTGTTCTTCTTTGGTTCAACCCTTTCATTTACTTACTGAGGAAGTGTTTGATCGAGGTACACGAATACCAGGTGGATGCTGCGGTAGTAGTGAATCCACAAGCCAAAATTGCTTATCAAATGTCATTGGTGAGTTTAGCTGGAGATGGTTTTTCGGGTCCTGTGAGCTTCTTCAATTTTTCAACCATTAAAAGAAGAATACAGATGATGAATCGAAATAAATCTAGTAAAATGTCATTGGTGAGTCTAGCATTGCTAATCCCAATGATTGGTACGTTGGTAGTGTTGTTTTCATTTGAAATGAAGGCACCTGAGAAATCCGTGACTGAAGTTTTTGAGTTGCCAAAAAAAGTCTCAGCGGCGGAAGTGGCTGGTGAAAAGCCATCTATTTTTCCAGTGGCAACTACAACTGGTAAAGTCAAGGTGACTTCTACTTTTGGAATGCGGAACGATCCGTTTAGTGGAGATCAAAAAGTGCATCATGGGATGGATATTTCAGCAAAAACCGGAACACCCGTGATTGCCACAGCAGCAGGGGAGGTGATCGAAGTGGAGTATCAACCAAATGGCTATGGGAAGTATGTGGTCATCAAACATGACGAAACCTATGAAACCAAATACGCACAAATGTCTTCGCAGGAAGTGAGCGTTGGTGATCAAGTGAAGAAAGGTGATGTTATTGGAAAAGTAGGTAGCTCTGGACGTTCTACTGCACCACACCTGCACTATGAAGTACGAAAGAATGGAAAGCCTGTAGATCCGGTTGGTTATATATTTGACTACAAATTCTCGCAGGAAACTGTCGTTAAAAGTCGGGCTTTAGCCAAAGCACAGCAAGAGCAAAAAGAAGCTGTAGAAAGAAAAGCAGTACTGGCAAAAATGAATGCGGAGGAGCGGAAACAGTACGAAGCGAAACAAGCACAGTTAGTAGCAGTGGAGGAACAAATGCGAGTGCAGGAGATCGCACGATTGGAGGCTGAAGAACAATTAAAGTTAAGTGAAAGTCAGCTGGAGCAGAACGAGAGGCAAATGAGGCTGCAGGAAGAGCAATTACGAAAGCAACAACTACAAAACTTGCAAGAGCTTCCTGAAATAATGGAGATTCCACCGACTCCTGAGGATCCTGCTGAAATTATGGAAGTGGAGCCAACCAAACCAGTCGAACTTGAAAGTGGTTTGGAGTCAGGAGGTAAGGATAAAAACAAGTCAAAGGAGAAATCGAAGGATAAGAAAAAGGAAAAATCTAAGAACAAGCAAAAAGATCAATAGTTTGAATTGTTCTGTCATCTCGAAGAGAGGAGACATCTATCTTCATAGAACATCAAACGAGGTAGATCTCTCCCGCGTCGAGATGACACTTCCTATCTACAGGGAGGTTTTAGCCATTTTAATCCTTGTACTTTCTCCTTCAAGTGCCGTCCAGGCAAAATAAACCTCATCGCCTACTTTTTCCATTTGAGGAAAGCCGCTACCTCTGGAATCACTCGTTTCAGAAATAACTATTGGTGGGTCCATGGTACCATTTTTAAACACCTTTCTTGCCTTGATGAGGGTGAAGTCACCTTCTTTGGTCAACCAACTGATCATAGCGGTAGAATCATTTAGCATGGTCAGGTCTACCCGACCAAGAGGGAATTGGGCGTCTACAGTAATGGGTTCTCCAAAGCTTTTGCCAGCGTCTTTTGAGAAAACCACCTTTACTTTCGACTGGTTATTGGCCGCAGTATACCATGCAATGGCCAGGTTGTTGCCAATGGCATCAGCTCTTGGACCATTGACAGGGCATCCGGAGATGTTCCAGTTGTCATGTGCAATAGGTACCGGATTGGTCCATTTGCCATTTAGTTTTCGGGTAATGAAAATGTCTCGGATTTCTAGCTCTGATCGATCCCGGTAGACGAAAACGGGGCCTTCTGAAGTAATAGCGCCACTTGTTTGACAGCAATCACAGGTTCTGTTGTCCAATTCAGACTCTTCGGTGATCGATCCATCCAGTCCGATTACAGCAGTTCTTAGCGTCATGGCTCCTCCGCCTCCGTGGTTACCTTCTTCATGTCCAGTACCTCCGGTATTCCTGCCATCTAGCCATGCTACTTGAAAAGTGCTATCGGATTGTGGTAACATGGTTACAAACCCATGTTCGGTCTTAGAGTCATCGTTGTGAGCTTTGAAAGGAGCTGACCACCCCTGACCAGAATCAGCGATCAGGTTTACGTCATATGCGTAGGTTTCAGTTGAGCTCTTAGCTAAAAAGTGTGCCATCAAACCATTCTTAGTATGACTAATCATTGGGTAATCGGCCCAGTTGACGAACCAATCAGAACCAGCCGCAATTGTGGTTGGTGTGGTCCAAGCCTCGTCAACATATTTAGCATATTTAAGTAGGGTTGTGTCTTCTGACTTTTCCACCCAGGAGTGATACAAAGAGTTGTTTTGTCCTAAAGTCAGGTAGGGTAGATTGGCACTTTTAGTCGCTGGACTAGTAATTGCCACTGGTGTAGTAGTTTCAGGTACAGTCTTAACGTCCTTTTTTGGGGACGAGCAAGCTGCTAGTAATACAGCTAATATGATTATATGTTGTTTCATTGATTGGTCATTCTAAATTTTAAAACTAAAGAAGAAAAAATCGTCACCAAACCGATTATCCAGATAGCTGGCTGAAGACCCAAAACATCTGCAATGATCCCGGATATCAAGGCACCAATGGCATATCCAGCATCACGCCACAACCGGAAAATGCCAATGCTGTGCGCACGTTCAGCAGGAGATGTGTAGTCAGAAATGGCTGCAAGAAACGTTGGATATACAATGGCAGTACCTAGTCCTAGAAAAATGCCCAGGATGGCAAACTGCCAGTATCCGACTGATTGGGAGACAAGAATGATGGCCACTCCCTGAAGCAACATTCCCCAAAACAGGAGTTTCTTTTTTTGATATAGGTCTGCCAGCTTTCCCGTGATGAGTTGGCTGACACCCCACACACTTGGATAAATAGCTACCAATAGTGCAATGTCTTCTAGCGCAAACCCAAGACTCATTAACAAAAGGGGTAGTAGTCCCCAAATCATGCCGTCATTGAGGTTATTCACCATACCTGCCTGAGTAATAGACCCTAAGTTTTTATCTGTCAAGGATATTTCCCAAAAGGATTTATTTGGATGTTGTCGATCAGCGGACAATCTTTCGGATTGCATATGACCTGTTGTATCCTGCACCATCAACCAGGAACTGAGCAAGCCGATAATACTGAGTACGATCCCGATGTAAAACGGGTACGGCGTTATTCCGTATGCACTACCGATCCAACCAGAGAGAAAGGCTACTCCACCTACAGCCAGATAGCCGGCAGACTCATTGATGCCCATGGCCAAACCACGATTTTTAGGGCCTACCAAATCAATCTTCATGATGACGGTACTAGACCAGGTCAGGCCCTGATTGATTCCCAGAAGAATATTGGCAAAAACAATCCACGACCAACTAGGTGCGTGGATGATTAGGAAAGGAATGGGCAACGCAATGATCCAACCCAACAAAAGTAGTTTTTTTCGCCCCAAACGATTGGCTAGTTTACCCGTGAAGTAGTTGGTGATGGCTTTGGCAATTCCGAAGGAGACGATGAACGAAAGAATGGCGCTCTTTCCATCAATACCAAAAGAAGAAGTGGCCAGATCTGCAAGGATAGTACGTTCCATGCCCACCATTCCACCAACAAAAGCATTAATAATCACCAAAATGGTGAATTGCCACCAGTTTTCTCTAAGTCCTAGTTTTAAGGTTTTGGCCAATGAATTACAGTCAAGTTTGAAACTAAAGAATAATGTATTTGAGTACTAGCCCAATTGCCAACCAAACATAGGAGGTGTAGGCCACTGTTGTCAGTACTTTTTCAAATACTTTTCCTTTAGAAGCCATCTCGTGATGGTGTCCTGAGTGGTTGCCTTTTTTACCTAGCCATAGGAGTATACCTGAGATGATCAAAAAGCCAATGTTCATGAAAGTGGTATAGTCCCATTGAAAATGTTCTTGCTCCATAATGCTATTGGTGGCTCCCTTTGGTAAAAAACCAGTCCAATCCAATCCATAATGCATGATGAGGGATGTACTTGTTAATGCAATAAATAGCAAGATCAGGATGAATAGCGACATTTTCCATCCATAGTATTTGGCATTGATTCGGAGTACGGGTAGTACCACTAAATCACTAAAGATAAACGCCATAACTCCAGCAAAGCTAACGCCATTATCATACAGCAGTGCAGCCAAAGGAATATTACCCATAGACCCAATGAAAGTGAAAAATGCTGCCACAGGACCTATTACGGCATGTTCTAGCAGTGTCAGAAAAGAATAATCGCCCCCTTGAGCAGTGTTGATAAATAACGTTTCAAAAAAGGATTTTGGAACAAAAGCAGCTACCAGTCCGGCGATGGTAAACCCAATGGTTACATCCTTCCAGACCATGTTCCACTCCATCTGGTACTTCTGTCCAACAATAGCCCATTTTTGAGTTAAGGTTGATTCGTGTTCGTGATGCTTCTCATCACTTTGCTTATGATGCTTCTCGTCACTGTGTTCGTGGTGGCTATGACTGTCATCATTGGTCAATTCTTTGAGATGGGTTCGCGCCTTTTTAATCAGGCCATTTGGGCGAACCAATGAAATGATTAACCAGCTAATCCCTATCAGCAGAAGACCACCAACATACTCTCCAACAATGAACTGCCATCCCAGGAAAATTGAAATGACGATCCCTAACTCGATGACCAGATTAGTGGAAGCTAGTAAAAATGCCAGAGAGCCGATGAAACTGGCACCCTTCTGGAAAAGTGTTTTCGTTGTAGCCAGAGCAGAAAAACTACAAGAGCTACTGATAAACCCGAAGAATGAACCAATGGAGATACTTTTGATCGAGTTGTCTCCCATTAGGTTTTTCATTCGGTCTTCTGTGACAAATACCTGGATGATGCTACTGACAGCATAGCCCAAAATAAAGGCCCAAACAGCCATCCAAAAGAATCCTGTAGAGGTGTAGGCTGCTTCAGCCCATTGATTTAGGAAGCGATCCATAGTTCTCTGATTGTATGAAAATGGTTCAATAACAAAAAGGGCTAAAAAACCCTTTTTGTTTAATGTCCATCATCATCGTGTGCGCCATCTTTGCAGCACATAGGCAAGTTATCATACGCCTCAGGGTCTCTTTTCATATCGTCGGCGTGATACCCAACTTCAGTCACTCTTTTTCTGATTTTGTCAGCGGATGTTTTTTTCTCTTTATAAACTACGGTGAGAATTTTCGTGTCTACATCGAGATTTACTTCCTTAACACCCTTTTCAAAAACCAGGTCGCTTTCGATGGCTTCTTTGCACATTTCGCAGACCGCTGAAGTTTTAATTTCTACTTTATAGCCTTTATCTACTTTCACCGGCTCTTTCTGAGCGAAGACGGCTAGTGAAAAAAGAAGCAAGGTTAATGTCGTGATGATTTTCGTTATCATAATATATCAGGTTTTTTTATCGGGACAGATGCTGAAATAAATTCAGCATGACCAATTGTTTGTTGTTTTCGTGTATAAAATTATCGTTCGATTCTATATTTTATTCCGGCATAGATTACTCTTCCAGCAATAGGTGCCCAGACCAGCGAGGCATCAAAATCATTACCAAAAGGATTTTCTGCATCGATAATTGGATTGTCTTGTTTAAAACTCAACAGGTTTTCAGCGCCTAGGTAAATGTTTCCCCAGCGGAACCCACGGCTCACCTGAGCATTTAGTAGAAAGAAATCAGGAGTTGTTTTGCTTACCTGAAATTCAGCTGGTTTATCGTTGGTACTTGGTAGTCGTTTAGTACCATACCACTGCAACGTAGCGTCTGCCTTCCACTTGTCGTACCTGGTAGCATATGATGCATTTAGGAACAACCGATCCCTTGATATGTAGGGTATTCTTCTGAGTTGATTATCGATGGTGGTGCGTACGTCATAATACTTGTAGGCCGTCTTGAATCCAAAAAATTCATTCATTTGGTATTTGGCTTCCACCTGAAAACTGTGTGCGTATGACTGACCATCCAGATTGTAGATCATCACTTGACTGGAGTTTTGATCCATGTCATAGATCAATTGATTTTCGAAAGAGGTATAGAAATAGTCGCCAACTAGATCCACTTTTTTGTTTCCAATATGGAGTGTGGAGGTAATACTCCCACCCATGTTCCAGGAGATTTCTGGATCAAGCTCTTCTGTGACTACAAATTGTCTACTGGATACCAGTGAATTGATGTTTTCTACCAATGGGTTGCCGACACGATATCCTCGGCCTATAGCCAGGCGTATGGCTGTATTTTCATTGAAAGCATATCTGGTGTGCAGCCTTGGCGTGTAAAAGGCACCATACAGGTTGTGAAAATCTACCCGGTTGCCTAGAATCAAACTAAAATCATCACCAGGCAAGTAGGAGTACTCAAAGTAAGCTCCAGGAACCACCTCGGTTCTAGCGAAAGTAGAATCAGCATACACCTCGTCAAAATCATCGTAGAGTAAGCTCACACCTGCTTTGTACTGATGAAAGGAATTGCCAATGATGTTTTGATAGATGAGGTTACCATAGAGCGTCTTTTCTTTACCAGAATAAGCATCTCGACCAAAGCCCGCGTCAATATCAGTGAACGTTCCAGAATAAATGAAACCTAATCCCTGATAGGGTTTGGACGGAAATAAAACACCCACTTTTCCGAATACCTCGGCCCGAGTGGTTTGATTCATAAACCCATATTCTGGAGATGTCTGAAAGTCTTCGCCAAAGTCATAGCCCAGCTGACCGCCTGCTTTTTCATCTCGCATGATTTGTATACCAATTTGTGATTTAAGCCGCTCGCCATTGTACTTGTATCGGTTCATGAAATTGATCTGGCGGGATTTAGGCAAATCCATGAATCCGTCATCATTTCCATCGATTTCTGTTCCCAGGTAATTGGTGTGCAGTAGTAAGCCGGTGCTCCATTTGTCGGTAAGATTCGTTGCATGATTGGCGTTGACTTCCACTCGTCCGAATGAATTAATATATGCGTTGAGGTACAGCTTTTCACTGTTCTCAGGTTTTTTCAGCTCTACATTGAGTTGTCCAGACATGGATTCGTATCCATTTACAACAGTGCCAGCGCCTTTACCTACATCGATCGATTGAATCCACGTGCCGGGTACATAGCTCAATCCATAGCGACCTATTAACCCCCGTACATGTGGAGCATTTTCCTTGTTGATCTGTACATAACGTCCGTCCAAACCAAGCATGCGAATGGTTTTAGCTCCACTCACAGCGTCTGTGTAGGAGACGTCCACAGAGGCATTGGTTTCAAAACTCTCAGAAAGGTTACAGCAAGCAGCTTTTGCAAGTTCACCTGCGGTGATGACCTCCACATGCTTGGACTCCAGCTTATCCATGAAAGTGGATGAGGCGGTTACTACTACTTCGTCAAGAGCTTCCTCGGATGGTGAAAGCATGATGTGAAATGGACCCGATCCATCTGGATTCAGTGTTTTGGTTTCGTATCCGGTGTAAGAGATTACAATATTTGATTCAGGATTATTCAGTTTAAAACTGAATTTCCCATTTACATCGGTAACGATACCATTTTGCGTGTTTTCTTCCAGTACAGTTGCCCCAATCAGCGGTTCATGGTTCTGACCGGCTACCATTCCGGAGATGGTTTGCCCCATAAGCAATGTCGTGCTCACCAGAGATAAAAGTGTCAATAAGTATTTAGTAAAATTCATTTTAAGTCAATTTTGAAAGGAATGAATAGATCATTACAAGCCGGCTAAGGCTTGTTTGAAAGCATTCATTGTTGACTTAAAGGAGAAATGACTGTACCAGAACCGGAATGTTCTGCTCTATCAGTGGCGGTTTATAGTTTTTGTAGGCAAATCGCTGTGTTTCACTGAGTATAATCTGAGTATCCAGTAAAACATACATCATCACACTGATCAGATGATAATCTGTATCCAGGTCAAAAGATACTTTGGTGAACGATACATCTTCCACCTTAAACTCTTCTTTGGTGTCTTTACAGCAAGTCATTGGCAAGTCTTCCTGTTCCATACCCATCATCTCGGCACAGTGTTGGCTCTTTTCGAAATAAGACACATCTTTCACTCTACCCAGGCAGTGATGCTTGTGCATAGTGACACCCATAGTAGCTACTACCAGTAGCAGGGCCAGGAAAAGATGCGCTATTTTTTTAAGAGCTTGCATGCTGTTACAAAGATACGAATTATCGATAGTTATGTTGCTGGTTTGATTCGATCAAACATCTTCTGAATATCCTCAGGTATTTTCATAGGACGAAGTGGCGGAACATTCGCTCCACCCGTATTACCAAGCGGTACTTTTCCAACAAATGATTTCACACCACCCACCAATAGCCTTGGAATCTGACCGAGTATTTCTTTGGCATCCTTGATGAAAAAACCAAACTGGAGCATCTTCCAATGCACATAGCTATGCTCATAAGGGTAGGATTGACCGATAATGTGAGCTCGTTCGAGGTGATGCCAGGCTTCTTGTAAACGACCCTGCTCAAATGCCGACCGGTAAAGTGCTAATTCGTTTCGATAGTATGATTTTAAGTCCTGAGGCAAAAGGGTATTTAATTTCATATCGGTTTTCATTTAAGTCGATCCAGCATAAGGACTCGAATGAGTAGATATACTATTATAACACCCACAACATCCACCCAGCCATACCTACCATTGCCAGATCTTCGATGATGGTGACGGTGCTCATGGGTAGATTAAACACATCACCAAGGCAGGCACATTTGATCTTCCTCTTGTTGAGGTTACTCTCAATCACTCCAATGCTGCTTACACCCAATACAATGACTGTAATCAAGTTGGTGTAAAAAGGTTGGAAATTAATAAGGTAGGCAATGCCCAATACCAACTCGATAAATGGGTAAATGAACCCCCAGCTTTTCCATCGGGCTGCTACGATATCGTACATACGGTAGGAGCTGGCAAAACCCGAAAGATTCAATAGTTTAAAGAAAGAAAACACCAAAAAGAAGCCAGCCATGAAGTGGCGCATCCAGCGCATTCCTGAAAACGTATCAAACGGGTACTGGGCCAAAAGACTCACTCCAGCGATAAACCCCACAATCATGAAAAGTGGTTTATAAGTACTGAATGTAATAGGAGAGAGCTTCGTGTTTGTGGTTGTTTCTTTTGGCTTTTTCGGTTGCCCAATTGTAGGCATTGGAGCCAGCTCCGGGTCTTGCTTTTTATTACTGATGGTGTACTTGCCAAGAGCTCGATTGATCTTTTTAAGATCCAATTCTCCTGCTGAAGTGATTACAGCCTGTGGATATTCTAGCTGTACCTTCACTTTGGAGATGTTGTCCTGTTTCTCTAGTCGTTCCTTCACTGTTTCCACACAGCCACCACAGGTCATACCAGAAATAGTGTATTCTTTCTTGAGAAGTTCCTTCGTTTCCATGATACAAATATCACGAATGCTTCATCAAAGAGTTTTACAAGATTTTGAGAAATTGTTATAGGATTAGGTTGATTCTGAATTAGACACAAAAAAAGCCTAACCGAATGGCTAGACCGCTTGCAACGCGACGTTTACTTTGGGTTTGGTAATTGCCGCTTACACTTGGCACCGACAGGTGTCGATGGTTTCTAACTAGCTATTACGAGAAAGTGGAAAGATGGTTTCATCGAAGCTGTAAGTGTTTGATCTAATTGGATTCTTTTGCGATTTCGCCTTACTGTTTATCTTAGTTTTAAAGCATTTTGACCATTACATTAACCCTTACCTATGAAGCCAAGATGCGTGTTTTTGAAATCATCTTGGTATTTTAGTCCATAGCCAAATAGACGATCCATACTGGCATGACCAAAGAGAATGATGCCACTTAGTACAAGCCAATCATTCGTCAGCCAGTAGCCAACTAGTAAAATGATAATAGCCAAACCCTTGTGATGAAATAGGTTGTAGGTGATTGCTCCAAGTCGCGAATTAACCACATATCCAATCATTCCAATATCCGGAATAAGGATAAGCGCAGGGTAATACCACCACGCAAAATCAAGAAGAGAAAAAAAGTATATGGACAGGCCAAACATGGCCAGTTCTTCGAGCTTGAGCGTTGCTTTCACGGTATTGTGGTTAGTTTAAACCTCTTTAACGGGATTCTATATAGAAAGATGTCGCGTTTACTGGCTGAGGATCTCTTTTGCTTCTTTTTCCAGGCTAAACTGCTGAAGGCCAGACTTCAATGAAAGCGAGATGGCCGCTAGCTCCTCTGAGCGAGAATTGAAATTACTCATCCCAGCGGATAGTTCAGATGAAGACGAAGCAATCTCTTCTGATCCTGCTGCTGATTGCTCAGCAATCACCACTACACTTTCTATGATTTTCACAATTTCTTGCAGGTCAGTTCGCTGTTTGCCAGCAGATTCCAAAATATCCTCAGAAACGGACAGTATGGATTCGGCCAACATGGTGTTTTCTGAGAATGCATTACTGGCATTCTTAGAGGCTGAATGTCCTTTCTCCACATTCTGTTTCATTTCAGCCATGACCCGATCGGTATCCCTGGTTTCGTTTTGGATATCGCCAACAATCTCAGTGATCTCACTGGTCGATTTTTTAGCAGATTCAGCGAGCTTTCGAATTTCCTCAGCCACTACTGCAAACCCACGTCCTGCTTCACCCGCCTGGGCTGCTTCGATGGCCGCATTCAGCGCCAATAGGTTGGTCTGAGCTGCGATTTCGTTAATCACCTTGATGACTCGATTGATCTCTTTGGACTTTGCGACCAAAGATTTAATGGCGTCACCCGTTTGTGAAGAGCTCTCTGAAATAAGTTGGATAGCAGCCTCGAAATTTGAAACGATTTCTTTCCCTTGATTGCTATTGCGAATGCCATCTCTGGACTTATCAAAAATCTGTTTGGACAGCCCATCTGTTTTATTGGCATGATGAAGAATCTGCTCGATCAGGTTAGAGGCTTCGTCTACTTTAGATAGTTGTCGCTGTGATCCTTCGCTCATTTGAGAAATAGCTGAGGCTATCTCTGTGGTGCTATTGGCCATTTCCTGACTCGATATCAGCATGTCATCGGAGGAGTCACCAATATTTTGTGTGTTGCCTGAGATGTGTACCAATATCTCTACAAGTTGATCCAAACCATGGTTGAAATTGAGCATCATGGTACGGATTTCTCCACGTGCATTGTCATCAAATCGCTCAGAAAGGTCTCCTTTTGCGATCGCCTGAGACATTTCATTTATTCGAAGAATAGGTGCTGTAATCGAAATCAAGAGATTGTTAATCGCATTGCTGAGCTCCAGCCATGCCCCGTTTTTGTTTTCCACATCTACACGCAAACCTAACCGTCCTTCTTCTCCGGCTTTATAGATGACTTCATTGGTGTTTTCAATCACCCGAGCCAGGTTGTCGCGCATTTCCAGCAGAGCAGTGCCCAGAACATCATTTTCTCCTAATGTTTCAAAGTCCGTATGAAGCTTTCCTCTGCGAATGTCATCGGCAAAAGTTGTTTTGGCAATGAGCCCATCGGTAAGAATGTTTAATGCACGATGTGCTTGTCCCAGCTCATCCCGAGAATTAATGCGCTGTTTGCTGGGAAATTCTCCCCGCGAAAGTTGAATGGCATTTCGGTTAATCAGATTGATGTTACGCGTGAATTTTTTCAGATGGACCGTAAGAATAAATACTCCAATTACTGTGATCAGCAACATAAGTACGATCAAACCGATGGTGCTTTGTCGCACTTTTTTGTCCACTTGCAGATTACTGCGGGAGATAAACGCATTGAGATAAGGAACCATCTCATGGATGGCATCACGCAAGTCACCGTGGAGTCCGTCTTCCTCAGTCAACCCTATCCGTTGCTGGATGCGCACTACCTGCGCAAATAACCGTTCATAAGTGTCCAGTTTTGATAGCAGTGCTTCACGCGAAGAGCGGTTTTGGACCCGTTGTAGAAGGTGTTCTCTGAAGTCAGTCGTTGCGGATTTGAACTTATCTAAATAGGTCAGATCATTTCTGAGAAAGAAATCTTTTTCGTGCCTGCGGAGCATAAGCATGTAGGCACGATCATATTCCACATTGGCATCCTCTACCTGGTGAATGGCCTCCCTTAGTTCACCAACAAGTCCATTATCCTTAAATCCCTTTAGTTGGATTTCATCTGCCAACAGCTGGAATAAAGAGGAATAGTTCGTAAGCAGTATTTTGGCCTGGGCTACTTCTTTGCGGTTGGCTCGGTTGAGGTCTTCCAAACTGTCTAGTGAAATGGTCAGATTTTGGACGATTTCATGGTGACTACTTAGGTAGTCACTGTAACCAGTGGTTATGAAATCAGGATTTTTATATTCTCTGGAGAGAAAATCCTTTTCATGTTTTCGAAGTTCGAGTACTTCGAGTTTCATCCCAATAAAAAACTTCTGTAAGTCTTCATAGGTCAAAATGTTACTTATGGTAAAATAAGTCCAGATTCCAAAAATCAGAGATAGTCCGTAAGGAATTAGAAATTTGCCTGAGAGGCCTTTAAAAATGTTCATAGTCATAACAGTCGATAGCTGCGGACGAATTTCATGACTCGTATATTGATATGGTGCTTCTCAGTATTACGAATGAGTTAAATTCGATCAATGATCAATAAGTATCGACTTAAGAGAAGATTTGATTTAGGTGATGTTGCAGGTGGTCAAAATAGTCCTCTGCCAGGTACTGATAAGTGAAGGTTTCTTCTCCGATAATCACTGGATGATCAGCGTGTTCGTCAAGGGTCTTGTCCAGCACGTTTAGCAAGGATAGATTCAGACAATACCATAGCTCCAGTGTTTCATTCCAGCTTTGCTCCTGATAACCACGCACCTCTACCCATCTCTCTTGATCATATTTTTCCAACACATAAGGCTTTTTGGATTGTTGGAGGTGCATGAAACGATAGTAATTGTTTATGCAGGAATCGCACAAGTGTCCAAGAATCTCCTTTTTACTCCATTTTTTACTGTTGAGTTTGAGACTGACTTTGGACTCATCCAATTTTTTCAGATGGTCATAGGCATCATTGACCATGTTAAAATAGGCGATCATTGGCACAGAAGTTATAGTCTCCCAACACGTAGGAGGGTAGGAAAAGTTACCACTTTTGAAGCATTCCAGAGGGGCTGCAGACAGGATTTAAATTCCTCCAATGCACCGGTTTTATATTTTTGCGTCATTTTCTTGATTGCCGACCAGGTTGCTATGTACTGAATAAAATGATCCAGATTCCAGCTTACCTCATAGGAGAATGATGGCGTATCCAGTTCATAAAATGGAAATGGAATTGTTTGATAGCGATCATCTACAAATCTGCGTTCCGGATCCCAGTAGTTCTTTATGGAGTGGTAAAAGGCATCAATTTCCTGATTAATCAGCGGATCAACACGGACAAGCCCATATCCGGTAATCACGAGTTTGCCATTAGGTTTCAATACACGTCTCACTTCCTGGTAGAACTGATCAAAATCAAACCAGTGAATGGCCTGAGCAACCACAATCAAATCAAAAGAATGATCAGCGAAAGTTGTCTTTTCTGCTGATTGGATAGAGTAACTGACATTTGGAAGCATGGGAGCCTCATCCAGTTGTTGGGCACTGATGTCGGTTGCTTCTATTCTGGAGAAGTGAGGAGCAAGCAATCGAGTCATTTGCCCTGTTCCTGCACCACAATCCCAGACGACCGAACTCCTGGGCACCAAAGATTCTATGTAGCCAACCAGTTAGTTCTTCAGGGTACGAAGGCCGGTACCGTTCATAAGCTTCGGATTTATCGGAGAATAGATCTTTCATTTGGGAACTCGTCTCATAAAATACAAGGTACTGTCTTCGCTTTGGTGCCATTCATGGTAGGTTTCAAATCCAAAGCGTTCATAGACCTTCTTGTTTTTGGGGACAGAGGTTTCCAGATATATCGGCAAGTTATCTTTGGCTGACTTTTCAAATATGGCTTGTTTGAGAGAGAAGGCTGATCTGGTATCTTTTCCCTTCTTTGTTGACCCAAAAAACCAAAAGTACAGAAATTTACCATCCACTGGACGATGCTTTTTTAGGTAAGCTTCACGTCTCATGACTTGTGGCACTTTCCATAACCCGATACAGTTGAGCACTAATTTCACTTGATTCCAGAGGTCTGGAATTCCTTCTTTTTTCCATCCATAGTGATAACAAATCGCCACACACTCTTGATTGTCAGAGAGCAGTACACCTTGCCTCATTAGCGCGGTATCAAATGCATATTCTGCCAGTGCTTTCAGGCTATTGGTCTTATTGGGGTTGATAACAGATACAACACTGGGATTATCAGTGAACGACTCTTGAATGATTCTCACCACTCTATTACGATCATTTCGGCTAGCATAATAAACCATACAGGAAAATTGCCATGAATTGTGCAGCAATCCAACTTAACACCTGATGGTTTCATTACATTATTTTGGTCTATCTGGAAATGCTGATGGGTAGACTAAGAAGGGGTTATGCGGATTTTACGTTCCACTGAATTTTTTCTAACTTAATAAACCGGCAGTTATGAGGACAATACTTTATGTGCTGACATAAATCATTTTTTTCACTGAAACGTCTCATGTAAAGCCTTCTCGAATGCGCGTAATCTTGCTGCTATAAAAATTATGAGTGTAATCATCATCTTAATCGGTTTCAGCTTAATCGTGGCTTCTGGCTTCCTTTTCGCCTTTCTATGGGCTGCTCGCAGTGGGCAGTATGAGGATGACTACACTCCTTCTGTGAGAATTCTATTCGATGACGAACCTAAAAAATCTCAGCATGTCAACAGAGACGATGACTAAAAAGGGGAGCAC
>JAMWZA010000098.1 GCA_024305105.1 Marinoscillum sp. | reverse complement strand
ATCATATGCTATGGAAGTGGCTCAATGCCCTACAAGCTATCGGTTGCCCTGAACTTGGCAAGTGCAGATAAAGCTAGTGAAATCTGCCGAGGCTCACAACGGCTCAAAGTGGCACTGCGTTCAGAAAGATAAAACTCCTGTGTGCTGAACTCAGTAGAAACCACTACACTTTCACAGCGGCAGGTACTGTAAGAAAAAGCAAGGTCTTCGATATAATTTTTTATAGATTTATGTTACCGAAAAGAGGGCTTCAGGTGATTGATCACACGGAAGTCCATCTAGTGCAGCCTCAACTTTGATTGGGGCTGTTTCTTTACCGGTTCCTTCGGAACCAACCGAAAAGAGGGACTTAGGCTCCTGATCTCCGGATGTCCCATAATGGGGATCAAACTTTTCGTCTTTTTTCCACAGGGTATACATCATCACAAGGATCTTTCTCTGTACTGAAACATATCCTGTCATTTTCATCGTGGAGCGCTCAAATACACGGCTAAACAATGAGTAAAAAGGATCGACCTGGTATCTAACCGCGGACCAGGAAGCCATATGTAGGATCCTGCGGATATGTGCGTTCCCTTTCTTGGATATTTTAGTTTTTCCCACCCGTTTTCCTGATTGATTTTCTACTACGTCATAGCCTGAGTAGCATACCAATTGTCTTTGGTTTTTGAATAACAAAAAGCCATTGGTCTCTGCAACAACTACAGCAAAAGTCATTAGACCAACTCCCTTAATGGAGGTAAGCTGTTCATATTTGCGCTTAAGAACAGGGTCATTGAATATGAGTTTTTCTACTTGTTTTACTAGTTTACCTATTTGCATTTCCACTTCCGTAATCATCTTTTCCAGGCTCTTTAAAACAGATCGATGCATCACCTCAGTGTGTTTAGCGCTTTCTCGTTGATTTTTAAAAGCAGTGCAGTGAGTTTGAAGAAGCTCTATCTGACGAGTAAGAGAACGGAGTTCTAGCAGGTGTTTGCTTGCTGGAACCCATCTTTCAAGGTCTTGTTCCAATCCCATCATAGCCAAGCCCTTGGCGTCTATCGGATCAGTCTTGCTTCGTATACCCAAGCTCTGCATGTAGCGCTTTGATTTTAAGGGAAGTACAATATGGGTAACTTGTCCTTTACCATGTAAAAAGTATGCCAGGTACTCATGGTATACCCCTGTGGCTTCCATCACATAGCTAACCTGCTGACCTTTACACCTCTTTTCAACCCATTCAAGCAATCCTGTGAAACCTGACAATACGTTTTTAAATGTTCGACTGGATAGCACCTTTTTTCGGTCTGATTGAACCATCAAACAGACTTTAAACGTCTGCTTATCAACATCGATTCCTACGCAATACTTTTCCATTTCTTATCGCTTTGAAGTTTAAATGATTGACCCTGTTCTTGCATCGATTTTTCTCACAATTGATACTTGATCAAGCTCTCAGCTCGTCATTAGGTACTGTCCTATCTCTTCAAGAAACAACAGGTAGAAGGTATTCCTGCCGCAAGTGGATCATCTGTTGATGTCCTTAGATTCACGTGATCTCTTCTACCTGAGGAGTCATTACAAAATTGTACTTTTTTAATAGACTACAATTATATGAGACTCACGGTCGAGTCCTACTACAGTTTGTAGAAAGCACGCAAGCACATGCCTTATACATTTTGTTATGTATCCGTTTTTATTCTCCTGTGTGTATCCAGATATATTTCGCTCCATCCCAAGTTATCAGGTTATAGGAACCTTCACTTGGAGCTACTTGAATAGCGATGTTCGATAGAGGCACAGTTTCACTTCCCTCAATGTCGAAGTTGTCCGAAAAAATCGTTCGTTCAGCTGTCTTCTTCCGATAGACTTTCCAAACGTCAATCCAGTCTAAATTATCCCTTTTGTTGAATAGTTGGCCAGCTGCAATCACAAAAAAAGAACGATCTTCTCCATGTTGAATCAATATCCCTTGCTTGTTAGTTGATGGCTCCAGAATACAAATTGCTACATCGAGTTCACCTTGTCCATTGAAGTCAGCTTCAAGGTAAAAAGGGTTCATATCCTCTTTTATGTTGTAACTAATCTCAGTTGAGGTTGCTCGATTTTTGAAAGAGTTGGGAAGTTGTTCCAACGTCTCATACGAGGCGTTCAAGGTTTGTGCACTAATGTTAGCACAAAAAAATGTTGATATGATGAAAGTTACTACGTAGCGCATATGATACATAACGCCAAGCTAAAATCCGTAGGCTTGACCTTTGTTGATTTCTATAAAAGTATCTGATTCAATTGCTCTGTGCAAGTAGCTCATTAGCCTATGGATTTTTAGCGCCTGTTACCAGCTTTTTTCATCAGTTCGTTAAGGCGTTGTTCTTCAGTTGACCACTCTAGAATGTTCCTCGGAAATTGACTTTTAATTGTATCAAGTTCAGGTTCCCAGTACCATTTATCAAATGGTTGGTCGAATAGTTCAAGTGACATTTCGTTCCTCAGGCGGTCTACTTGAGTCCAGAGAATGTCCAAAAACTCAATATACCTTTTATAGGCTATTTCGTCATCTGAGTTGAAAATTATAACGTAATTCGGGGAATACTTTTTGATAAATCCATAGACTTTTTGTTCTAAATCCAGTGAGTCAATTTTTTGGCCGTTTAGAGCTACGTAATTTGGAGTTAGCGAGATTTCAATTCTATTGAAATTAGAAAGAGAGCTGTTCCGATACATCAGTGACTCAGAAAGCTTAACTGCCTTATTGGTCAAATCAATTCGTTCAGCCGAATCTAAAAAATTCTCGAACGCAGGGTAGTCTTTAGGAAGTAGCATTTTTTGAATTCCTGAGTACTTAAAAGCTGGATATTCCGCTGGATATCGAGAATACTTCCTGCCTGTTGAGTATTGAACCTTTCTTAAGTCCGCCTTTCTAAGTTCATCGAGAATAGGTTTGATATGTTTAATAGAGATACGTTCATCAATATGCAGGTTGGCAGTTAGTTGATATTGTTCCCAGGATGAAACTTTGTCTTTCTCAATTGCCACAGCTTTTCTGATATCTTGGCAATTAACTCTATTATCAATGCTCTCGAAAAATATCGCTGGTTCTTTCGTTCCAAGTGTATCCTTAACAATGTAAATATCAATAATAAGTGACCTCCGATATATTCTCTGTTGACTTTGGCTGTTCGGTTTCTGTAAGTCAAAAACATGCTCAATTGAACGGCTCAATATATTTTCATTGATCCTTTTGTAATCAGTGAAATTCTTGAAAGCAAAGATGAAACTCATCATGATAAAAACTGTCGACACGCTTAAAAACCACTTGGTTTTGTTGTCTCGTATCAAACGACTAAAAGTTGGCCATGAAGAATAGAAAAGCACCAAAGGTAGTAGTATCAGCAGTATCGCAAATTCATCGATGAAATTAAGATCATACTGCATAGCGAAAATCAGGTACCAAATGCCAAGCATGCTTCCAAGTTTGCCAAACCAAAGTAAGAATGACCATGTCCAAAACCCTTCGTTGTTAAGAGTTCTCCTAGCCAATGAAAGAGTTCGCCAGTTAAGTCGGTCAATGGAGTTTTGAAGAGTGAACCTTAAGGCTATTGAATACCCCAATGCTGATGCAATTGCAGCATAGAACAAGTTATAGATATAGTTCTCTGTTGGAGAAAACACGAGTAAGGCTCTGTCTCCAAGATGGCCAGTAAATAACCGAAATGCTTCTCTGTAAAGTTGAAAAAATGCGTAAAGAATATAGGCAGATAAAATCCAAAGTAAAAGACCACCAATCAGGTTGGTTGGTTTGAGTTCATATTTTCTTTTTAAGAATCCTTTGGTGAATGTCATTCGTCATGCAGAATTGCTGGTAACGATCAGATATGGCGAGTGGCCACATCAGTCTGTAAAAAGCTCTAATGTAGTGAAACTGCCCAACCACCGCAACAGTATCCACGAAGAACTGCGTTCCGAAAAATAAAAAGCCAGAACCGCAAAAGCCTCTACGAAGCACAAATGTCTCAGAATGGGCAGGGTCACGGTCAAGTTGCACTGAAGTATCAATTAAGCAGTTTGGCCATTCGCCATATCGCCTGTTACCAGCTTTTTATTTTCGTGCTTGTTTGTTAAAGTATGCCGTTAGGTCTTCCAGTTTGCCCGCAAAAGGCACCTGTTCAGTTAGGTTGTTCCAAAGTTCTGAATTCGTAAGTTCGTCAGGAAGTTTTCCCTTAAAGACAAAAAAAGGTTCCAGAGAATTACCTTCCTTATCAACCCTAGTGTGGTAATAGCCTTTCTTCTCTGAGTCCATTATGTCGATGTATTCGATTTTGTTTTTCAGTTTGCGGACTCCATCAAAATCTTGCCCTCCAACCATCGTTAGTTGTCCTTCATGTTCGAGGATAAAGTGATCCCCTTCATCACCATAGCTTTTTATTTTTATGTATCTGTCAATTTTGAATTCCTTAACCTGAGCAATCCCAGTATCTAAAACTAGTCGTTTAGCTGACAAGAATTTTGGTACTTTAATTAGGTCCTTCAACTCCAATATGAGCATCCAAATCATAAAGAAAGATATTATGAACAGGATGACAATCAGCCATGTCTTAGGATACGCATAAAGAATTAGAACGAAGAGGGCAAGACCCAAAAATTTTAAGATTGCAAATTTTCGAGTACGAGGTAGGAGCGACTCAGCGAAGGTTATTTCCTTCGTTAATGCCTTCTTGTCTTTTTCTGTTAGATCTCTTTCGTATTCTGTTATCAAGTTTGGTTGAATTCGGTTTGTAAAATTGCTGGTAACAATCACGTTATGTGCACGGTGCGCATAACCTACTTATACTGATTCTGGTTTTATTTTAATTAAGTGATTGATAATCAATAACAAAAACGATTGTAACCGTTTAAAGGCATCTACACAAAAAACTAACAATCGCTATCCATTTCTAAACTAGCACTTTTCTTCCCTTGACACAACAGAAACCATTAAATAGGATGATTATATCCGCCAGCTGGCGGAAAGTGGATTTGGAGAAGAAATAGGATTATTTGGAGTCAGCAGAGCTGAGTGATTGGTTTTTTAATGATTAGTGGGTCATCTGCATAATGAGATATCGAAAGTTTTATTCGAAACACGTGCAGCTGAAAAATAGACTGCCGCGCTCCACTTTGTTACGCTCGCAGTGACGTTTTGGGTGGGGATTGGGGATTAGTTAAGGAGTGACTGGTGGGGTTGGATGCTTCATGAGATTCACGCCTGCATGGGAATGACAGTGATGGAATAAGAAATGTCTCTCCCCGAATCGTGGGTATATGTGAAACTCAAGCGTAATTCTAAGTGATTCAAGGCGAGTCTCAATAGACTGCCGCGCGCCACTTTGTTACGCTCGCAGTGACGTTTTGGGTGGGGATTGTGGATTGGTGAATAGTTAAGGAGTGACTGGTGGGATTGGATGCTTCATGAGATTCACGCCTGCATCGGAATGACGGTAATGGAATATAAATCGTCACTCCCCAAAATCGTGGGTATATGTGAAACTCAAGGGTAATACTAAGCGAATCAAGGCGAGTCTAAATAGACTGCCACGCTCCACGCTGTTCAGCTCGCAGTGACGTTTTGGGTGGGGATTGGGGATTAGTTAAGGAGTGACTGGTTGATGAGATTCCCGCCTACGCGGGAATGACGGAAGTGGAAAATAAGATTCCCCGGTCTGCACTTCGTTACTCCGTGGAATGACGGATTGGTTAACCTACACTCGCTCACTCAACTCCAACCAGCGCATCTCCTTCTCTTCCAGCTGCGCTTTGACTTGTTCCAAATCTGCACCTAGCTTCTGTAGTTCGTCATAAGCGGTTTTGGTGTTCATCTCTTCGGCGATTTCTACCTTCTTCTTTTCCAGCTTGGCCATCTCTTTCTCCAGTCCGTCAAACTCTCGCTGCTCGTTGTACGACAGCTTCTTTTTAGGCGCTGGTGTGGCGCTGGCAGTTTCTTGTTTTTTAGATGCACCTGACTCTTGCTTCTTCGATGTTGGCATGGCTCCCTGCTCCCGCAGATCCGTGTAGTTGCCCGGAAAGTCTCTGACCTTTCCATCGCCTTCAAACACAAACAAGTGATCCGTCAGTTTATCCATGAAATAGCGGTCGTGACTTACCACCAACAAACAGCCCTCAAACGACTCCAAATAATCTTCCAACACATTCAGTGTCATCAGATCCAGATCGTTGGTCGGCTCATCGAGAATGAGGAAGTTTGGGTTGTTCATCAGCACACGTAGCAACTGCAACCGTCGGCGCTCGCCACCGCTTAATTTGCCCACCACGTTAAACTGCATTTTGGGTGGAAACAAGAACTGATTGAGCAACCCGCTTGCTGTAACCTGCGAACCGTCCGCTAACTTGATGTATTCGGCCACTTCTTTGATCACATCGATCACACGCGCATTCAAGTCAAACTTTTGCTCTTCCTGTGTATAGTAGCCAAACTTGGTGGTTTGTCCTACTTCTCTTCGGCCACTATCCGCTTCTATTTCTCCGATTAGAATGTTCAGAAAAGTGGACTTTCCTACTCCATTTGGTCCTACGATCCCCACGCGTTCTTTTCGCTGAAACGTATGGTTGAAGTGGTCCAGTATTTTCAAATCACCGAAGCTTTTTGATACCTGCTCCAGCTCCATGATCTTCTTGCCTTGTCGCTCACCTTTCAGGTTGACCTCCATCTCCTGGCGGCCCATGTTTTTAGACGCTACTTCTTTGGTTTCGTAAAAGGCGTCAACCCGATACTTGGCCTTGGTGCCACGAGCCTTTGGCTGGCGACGCATCCAGTCCAGCTCCTTTCGGAGAAGGTTTTTGGCTTTGTCCACGGTAGCGGCATCACTAGCCTCTCGCTCAGATTTCTTCTCCAGGAAATTGGCATAATTGCCTTTGTATTTAAAGATCTGTCCCTCATCGATTTCGAGGACTTCATTCGTGACTTTATCCAAAAAGTAGCGGTCGTGAGTCACCATCAGTAAGGTGAGGTTGGCGGTAGCCAAATAGTTTTCCAGCCACTCGATCACTTCCAAATCCAGGTGGTTCGTTGGCTCATCCAAAATCAGGAAATCCGGATTTACGATCAGTGCTCGAGCCAGTGCCACACGTTTCCGCTGACCACCGGACAGATCGCTCATTTTTTGCTCCAAATCATGTAGTCCCAACTCACCCAGCATCTGCTTCACATGACTCTCATAATCCCATGCATTGAGTCGATCCATTTCTTCAATCAACGGAGAAATATCCGGTGCATTTTCCGGGTCAACCGTGGCCTGATGAAGCGCCATTTCATAATCACGAACCACATTAAGCTCAGGGATGTCTTCCGAAAAAACGGCCTGAACGATGTTGTCCTGATCATCAAAATCAGGGTTCTGAGGCACCATGGATACACGAATGCCCTTTCGGAAAGACACTTCTCCTCTATCTGTAGGTTCCAGACCTGCGATGATTTTCATCAGCGTAGATTTACCACATCCATTCACTCCCACCAGCGCAGCCTTTTGTCCCTGATCCAGACCGAAGGTTAATCCTTCAAATAGTTGCCTGGAATCGTAACTCTTGGCTAAATTCTCTACAGATAATTGATTCATGCCGCAAATGTACTGAGGAAGTACATCTTTTTATAAGCCTTCTTGAATACGCGAATTCTCCGGCATTTCAAAGAATGATTTTGACAACTCATTACTAAATGAATGTTCGGAAACATCAATGTTGGTTATGTGCTCCCCAACTTGTTCATCCTTCCACCAGTACGTTTCATATCCTGTAGGCAGTGTTATGCCATCTACTTCACTTAAGCCAGTGATTTTCATAATTTTCTCCGGGGAGTGTCCACCATCAGGAAAGAATCCCGGATAGGATACGATGTATCGCAAAGCCCCCATGAGCTTCGTTTCCTGATTGATGTAAATCACATAAAAATCGTCAGGAGCATCGCCAGCCTCATCCGTATATGTCACTTTTACCAGATCATACAGTACTCCATCCAGGGTATCCACTGGCAGGGTGTGGTAGTTAATGCCTTCATCTGCAAGGACAAATGGCAATCCAGCAAAATAGAATGGAGTGTTAGCCCAAAAACGAACATTTACAGGAACCTCAGCCGTATCGGGATGTACCCAAGCGTTGTCTCCATCCCAACCAAATCGTACAGACCTGTCAGAAGCCAATTCATGAACAGACTGAACAGACCATTGATTGATTGTCTGGTAGGTATTTCGTCTCGTGCTCCCATCCAAAGGCTGATAGTCAAAGTGAAAACTCAACGGACCATTGGCAAACCATTTCTCCAATCCTCCATGTGCGGAAATGGATTCCCAAAGCTTTTGTCCTCCCGCCGATTGTGACATTCTCTCTTTAGAATCAGTCACTCTTTCAGAAACCCATGAGGAAGGAGTGAACTGCTTGTCGTCATTGTATTTTTGCTGTTGATTTCCTGTACACGCCAAAAAGGCCACAGGAATAAAAAGGATCAGTATATTTTTCATCTTGCAAAATAACTTCACATAAATTCAAACGCTGATTTAACCATTCATAAATCTTGCTTTAGGTCATCGTGCTGACCATTCGTATATTCGTAAAGTATAATTCTTAATCCATACATTTCTATGCGCCCTATTGCCTCAGTATTTTGCTTGTTCACCATACTTATCTCCACAGCTCAGGACATCACCTATGAGTTGGATCTATCCAATATTCATCATCATGAACTAAAGGTGAAGGCCACTTTTACCGAAGTATCAGGAGAAACGCTAACGATCAATATGCCCAACTCCTCGCCAGGACGATACGCTCTGCACAACTTTGCTAAGAATGTATACGAGGAACAAGCATTCGATGCAAGCGGAAATGAACTGACAATCACCAGACACACTCCCTATCAATGGGAAATTCCGGTGCAGGATGGCACGGCCGTCTTCGAGTACACCATCTATGGTGACCGGGCTGATGGCACCTATCTTGGTATTGACGCCAAAAAACTTCACATGAACATGCCCGCCACTTTTGCCTATGGCGCTGGCTTAGATGATAGAAAAATCAAACTCATTATTCCGATCAAGAAAGACTGGTCCGTAGCGACGCAGTTGGTGAAAGAAACAGAAACCACTTACACAGCACCGAACTACTATTACTTCTATGACAGCCCAACGATGGTCGGCAACATTGACTGGCGGGAATGGCAAGTAGGTGATCAAACCATACAAATTGCCATGATGCATGAAGGAACCGAAGAAGAACTGAACGACTATACCGACTGGGTCAAAAAAGTGGTGGAGGAGCAACGATCAATTTTTGGTGAATTACCGACCTTCGACTATGGACGTTACACATTTCTGATTGCCTACAATCCATGGGTAAATGGTGATGGCATGGAACATCGGAACTCCACCATTTGTACGAGTACAGGTTCACTGAAAGAAAATGCCGACCGATTGATCGGAACCGTATCACATGAGTTTTTCCACGCCTGGAACATCGAGCGTATTCGACCTAAGTCGCTAGAACCTTTTGATTTTGACAATGCCAACTTATCTGAAGCGCTGTGGTTTGGCGAAGGGTTTACGTCCTATTTTGATGATTTAACATTGACCAGAGCCAAAATTTACAAACCAGAACAATATGTGAAAAGCCTGATCGGTGGATTAAACTATGTATTGAATAATCCTGGAAGGGAATTTCGTGGCCCTATGCAGATGAGTTACAATGCCACTTTTGTGGATGCTGGTACGGCCAATGACCCAACCAATTACTCCAACAACTTTGTGAGTTACTACAGCTACGGCTCGGTGATTGGTCTGGGATTGGACCTAACCTTACGATCGGAGTTCAATAAAACCTTGGATGAATTCATGCAAAAGGTTTGGGAGCAATATGGAAAACCCGAAATCCCCTACACGATGGACGATCTTCAGGATGTCTTGGCCCAGCTAACAAATCAAAAATTTGCCGAATCATTTTTTACCGATCAAATAAAGGGGAGTAAGCTTCCTGAATTTGATGACCTATTCGAGGAGTTTGGCATCAAAATGTCACTACAGAGTCCAAACTCTGCCTACTTCGCCAACCCTAAAATCAATGACAACAATCAGGTACAAAGTACGGTCATACGCGGTACAGCTTTTTACGAAGCAGGTATTGAAAAAGGTGACGAGATCATTAGTCTCAATGGCACCACTATCAACACGACAGCTGACCTAAACAGCGAAATCAATAAACTGGAAATTGGGAAGACCTACACCATCGAATACGAGCAAATAGGTGTGAAAAAATCCGGCAGCTTTACAGCTCGTCAGGATCCTCGGATTGCGCTTTCTTATATTGACGATGAGAAGCTCAGTAAAAAAGTGGTGAAGCGTAGAAATGCTTGGTTAGAAATAGAGTAAGTGATAAAAAAGAAGACGCGACCCCTGAGAGGAGCCACGTCTATCTATCACCGCCTAACCTAATCTTTATGCCTTTAAATCACAAACAACTAAACCGCCTTATTAAGTTCCAGTGATCTGAAGATTTTATTGTAATTTCCTTTCGCTTAACTAACTGTAGAGAACCAACTTATGTTGCATGCAAGTAGTCAAAATGTAGTGAGCATTACATTATTTTACATTAACGGGAATAATCATGACTGAACAACCTGAATATTCGTTTGTTTGATTTCTAAACTGTAAGACTATGAAACGATACATCCTCCCTATTTTCGCTCTGGCGCTCCTCAGCTGTTCTTCTCAAGGAGGTACTAACTCAGAGGGTAACACAGAAAAGTTGACTGAAAGCGAACCGCTTGATTATGCCGAGCTGGATACTGCTACTTTTGCCGGAGGTTGTTTCTGGTGTGTGGAAGCTTCATTTGAGCAAATTAAAGGAGTGACTGAGGCGGTATCAGGCTATGCAGGAGGAAAGGCTTCTACAGCAGATTACAGTATGGTGAGTTCTGGAAGGACCAATCATACAGAAACAGTGCAGGTGTATTTTGATCCTACGGTCATCGATTATAACACGTTATTGGATATATTTTTCACTTCGCATGACCCTACCCAGCTCAACCGTCAGGGACCGGACGTGGGCACACAATACAGAGGAGCCATCTTTTATCATAACCAGAAACAGTTGAATCTGGCGAAAGCCAAGATCGCTGAACTAGAAGTTGTCTATCCAAAACCGATCGTTACGCAACTAAACCAGTACGAGATCTTCTTCCCTGCTGAGGAGTACCATCAGGACTATGAAGAGAAGCATCCGTACGATCGATACATTATGAACGTCTCGCGCCCTAAAATCGAGCGGGTAAAAGAGAAATTTGCCGACCTTCTCAAAGAAGAATACAAGAATTAGGCAAGGAACGTCAAGCCAACAGGCTGGTAGAGTAACCATCCTGTAAGACTGTACCGGTCTTTGTTGGTGACCATCACTTCATGTTCTACTTTGTCACTTCGCATAATAACGCAGCGCTTGGCAATGGGTGCTATGGTACGCTCCTCATCATTTAAGAAAACCTTAAGCTCTCCGCCATCACCTTCTTTCCAGTCTTTATTCAAATAAAGAATAATGGAAATAAGTCGGTTACTTCGGTGATTGAATTGATCGAGATGACGTTTGTAGAAGGTGCCATTTGGATAATGGGCCATGTGAAATTCCGAGCCAGATAGTGAGAGGTAACAGTACCTGTTTAGAACAGTGATGGCCTCATCCACGCGAGCAAAAAAATCTTTCAATTCGGTGTCTTTGGATCGGTCCAGCCAGCGAATATAATCCCCGCGAACATCTACTTTCTGCTGAAACTCCACTCCAGTACCAATCCCTGCTCTCTTGAAATCCTCTTCTACTAGCGTCTCCTGGAAGTAGCTCAAAAAAACATTCAGATCCTGATCGGTGATAAAATCATCAATTACCAGGTAATTGTCTTCTGACAGCTGATCAACCCAGTTGATCCAAATGTCCTCATCAAATGGTTCCAATAAGTGTTCTAAATCGAATCGCGAATGTAGTTCGCTTTTTAAAGATAAAATGTTCTCCTATCTTAACTTTTTAATCCAATTCATCACAATGAGAAAAAGAGCATTTATTCGCAAAGCACTACTTTCTGTAGGCGCAGTAGGACTCGCATCGTCACTTCAGGCTCAGTCCAAAAAATACATCAAAGGTAGATTTATGCATATGGTCTATTTCTGGTTAGCCCCAGACACGGATGTGGACGACTTCATTAAAAGCACAGAAGATTTCTTAAAGCAGGTAAAGGTGATTAAAGGATATCACCTTGGAAAACCTGCCGGAACACCACGTGAAGTGGTTGACAACAGCTATTCGGTGAGCCTGGTAGTTACATTTGATTCAAAGGAAGATCAGAACACCTATCAGAAACATGAAGCCCATTTGAAATACATTGAAGACAACAATACCAAATGGACCGATGTGAAGATTTATGATTCCTGGGGTGCGCTTTAGGTGTGCTTTAGGAGCGATTTTTTACAATAGAGAACAACAGCTGGATGTTGCCTTCCACTAACTTAAATGTAATGGTTGGCTCTTCAGCTGTGTGGTTTTTCAGCTCGCTAACAATCTCCCCTCTGATCTCTTCCGATAAATCAGTACACGCAATGATCAGTGCGGCCCGTACCTTTTGATCTTCCACTGACATTTTGATTTTACGAGGCTGGCCACTCTTTTTTATACCATTCGCTACCAAAGTCAACGTCAGCGCTACGATGGAAGACCCTAAGGTTTTGGAAGTAGAAATGGTCGGATCAAACTCAATCTCAGGGAGAATCACACCGCCAACTTCTTTGGTGACATGACGTGCGAGTTCGCGACCGGACTCAGCTACTTCAGACAGCATGGTGCTACCCTTGGTCTCGAACATATGCTCCAGAGCGGTAAGGGAATCCTGGGCATCCCCAATGCTTACTTCAATGTCGTACAGTCCGTTTTCGCAACGCTCCACCGCCGATTTCGCATCCTTCAAAATTTTTCGAACCTCCTCGATTGACAGACCCTTTCCATAAACAGTCGTCTCGATCATTTTGATAAAAGTGGACAGTTCTCTCGCAGCTACCATTCCATCAGAGACGGACGCCTTCATTGGGCGTATAGAATCCATCACTTCCTCCAATGCCGGAAAAGCAGCTTTTCCTATCAAACTCGAATGATCTTTTTTCCGAGAGCTATTGAGCTCTATCAGTCGATTATTAACATGATCAGCAAGATTTTTAAGGTTCTCCTTTTCTTCTTCACTAAACGAATGTGGTTCTGTATCAAGTACACAAAGCGAACCAATCACTTGATTGTTAGACTTAATAGGCATACCCAGGTAGGCTCTGATTCCATACTCCTCCACCAACTTTTGAGGTATACCGGGCATATCTTTTGCATCTACCAATTCTAAAGGTTGCTCCGTATTTACTATAAACTGACAAAAGGAAACATCCTTATCGGTGCCTCTGGATTCTGCCAGATCATCCGGTAATCCATAATGCGCTTTGAAAAACTGCAGTTGCTCCATCACTACTGTCACTAGCGCTATAGGCGTTTTCAACTTCATTGCAGCATCCTGAACAATGCGCATCAATTGCTCGTCTTCAGCTTCTGCTAAGAGTTCTCGGGTAAAAGGTAAATCACCTGACGATTTCAGGGAGTCCGTAGCGGTATCCATAGTTTGTGAGCGTTAAACCAAAAAATAGTCATGCTGGAATAGTAAATATAGCTACTAACACTTAAAACGTGGCACAAACAGCACTAACGACCACAAATATCCTTGTATGGACAGTAACCGCATTTTTTCAGGTCATCGGTCTGATCAAAATCCACGGCCGGATTGTACATTTCGGTTAGCACTGCTGATAACGCATTTTCAAAATCAGGCAGGTACTGTCGAAATTCAGTCACGCTTGTTTTATGTTGCTTATCAAAAATCTGCCATTCGAAATCGTCACTGAACAGGTCGCGGGAATTGAACAGTCCAGGCTCAATGACCTCATACTCCCCAGGGTACTTTTTGTAGAACAAGTAACTATAGAAAAACACCTGGAAAGCCGCCTTTCTTCGTGACTTTTCTTTACGATCTACCAATGAAGCAATGGTCGTAAAGTCCTTCTCATCACGCCCGGTCTTGTAATCAATCACCCGGACCTTTCCCTCCTTCATATCGATACGGTCAATGATTCCCCTGAGCCGTATTTTTTGCTCAGCACCAGCTACCTCTACAGGAAACTCCATGGCATATCCCTCCTTCGTACTGGCCTCCAACCCGACGATCTTAAAGGGAGCATATTTCATGTCATAGTCCAGAATCTTCTCAATGAACTTTTTCAGTACATCCGAAGCTATCAAGCTACGCCCTTCCAGTTTAAACTTTTTCTGCTTCTTGATCTTGTAATGCTTCATGAACGCCTGATTCATAGCGCCCGTGATTCCTTCTCGAATCCAAAAGATGTCTTGTGGATAGATCTCCTTTCGTTTCTCACGATCAGTAAACTGCTTGTAAAGGATCTCCATGGTATCGTGCAGTATGTTACCAAAAACCATGGCGTCCATTTCCTCCTGAACTTCATCAGGCTCATAAAGCCGCTCTACATATTTGAAATAGAATCGCAATCGACAGTCTATGTATGCATTCAATGCAGAAGGTGTAAATGTGCCCGGATGGATTCCATTTGTGGATTCATATCCAGCCAGATACCGAGCCATTTTTGCTTGAATAATGGGCGTTTTTTGGATGGTTATTGGAGCAGGCGCAATGGTTTTTATCGGACTTGCCAATATCCGTTTATGGATTGTATAGTTCGACTCCACTTCCAATTGCTGCACAAGCCGACTGAGTTCGCCATTGACATTAAATTCAGCGACTGTGTTGTAAAAAAAGTGGATGTTCTTAGCACGCTGAAGTAAGCGGTAAAATAAATAAGAGTAAATGGAGTCCTGATGATCAAAAACCGGGAGACTAAAGGCCTTGCGAATATTGAACGGAATAAATGACCCTCGACGTGCAGCTGCAGGCCAGGAGTCTTCATTCATGTTGAGGATAAACACATTCTCAAAATCCAGGTTTCTGGTTTCCAGAATTCCCATGACCTGCAAACCATTCAGCGGCTCCCCGGTAAACGGGATTTTAAGTGTTCGCGCCAATCTGCGGAACAACTTGATCAGAAAGTCATAACCTAGTTGATCAGCACGCTCGCCCATCATTTCACGAAGGTGAGTGATGTGTTCATAGAACCGACTAATGAACTCAAGTTCCAAATCATGCCCTTTGTCTTTCCAGGTATCATAGAGACTTTTCAGGATCGACATGAGGTACTGAAATGCAGAATCGGGCTTTTGGAAGATGATTTGGAACACCTTGTGTTTCAAGCCTAGATCCTCCAGATACAAGGTGATGAGATTCCTGCTCTTAATTTGTTGGATCAGCTCTTTGATGCGCTCTTCTTCCAGAGCAAACAACAGTGGGTGCTCCAGTAATTCTACCAATGGTTTGTAATAGAAGGAAACTCCATTGACCAGACTGTCCTTACGCATTTGCTGCAGCAGCAGAACGCTTTCCAGCAAACTGTAGACAGGTGTATCCTTCAGTGGATAGCCCATCGTGATGTTGACTTTATCTACTCCATCAGGGATGGCATGAAGCGCTGGAAACAGCATGTGTTCCATAGGCAGCACCACAACCGTATTTTCTGGATCAAACTCACCCTTATCCACCAAATCAGTTAGATGCTCAGCCAGTGCTTTGGTCTGCCCTACCTCGAGCGAAACGCCTGTCGCCTGAAAGTTCTTTTCCTGTGTGAATCGACTAGGTGGTTCGTTAGGAAACGTTTTTCTGAGTACTGAGTCTTTGGCATATTCTCTTAAGAAGAAACCGGCTTCTTGCTTTGGGTTTCGGAAGTAGTATTCATCCAGATCCCAGATCATTTCGGCACCGTACTCATGCACAAAATGCTTGATAATCTTCTCCTCTGTAAAGGTCAGGGCATTGAAGCCAGCAAAATAAATTCGTTCGTTTTCGTCAGGCTTTACTTCACGTAAATTGTCGGAGACTTCCCGATAAATCAATCCGCCATAGGCGATGCCTTTCTCCAACAACTGTGACCGGAAATCGGTGTAGATGGGACGTAAGATTTTCCAGGTCTCAAGGAAGGCTTCCTGACTGGCTGTGGCTTTGGGTAAAAAACTGGACCAAAAAGACTGTATGACCTTCTTGTCCTCTTCGTCCAAAAAGTAAAACTCCTCATCTAGTTCCTTTTGAGTTTTGATGCTGGTGAACAGCTGATCGGTATTGACTAGATACTGATCGATCTCTTCGAAATCACGCAGAATCATTTCGCCCCAAAAGAAAAACTGATCAAAGGTCTCGTCCTTCTTTTGGTGCTGTTTATACACTTCATACAAGGAGAAAATTGCCTCGATCTTCTCCACCTTTCGAAGCGAACTGAAATTACTCACAAAGTCCTCCATACTGGTGACCTGTGGCATCCAGATGGGTTTGTCGATGTGTTTGGATAGCTCTTTCCTGAAAAACAATCCCGCTCGCCGATTGGGGAAAACTACCGTGACCTTTTTCAGATTCTCAGGATTGTTCTCCAGGATGCGGTGGACTACCTCAGCGATGAATGACTGATTATTCATTGGTCACCTCCTCCACTGATAGGTCATACAAATAGATCAATTGGCCTGTCACATTCTTATAACCCATCTGCCCTAGAATGCTCATGTACTCCTTTACCTGCTGATGATCTTTCTTCCTTGGTGTACCCGTTTTAAAATCAATCACTACCGTCTCTCCATTTTTTTCGTTCAACCGGTCAATCCGTTTAAAATCACCTCCTGGTAATAAAATTGGCACTTCCGTATGGACCTCCCAGGATTCGTCAAACCAGTCAGATACTCCGGGATGCTCGATAATTTTGGTTAGCTCCACAATGTGCTCCAGGTTGGAGAATTGATCCAGATCCTTTCGGTATTTGATGTTACTTAAGATATCGTGAAGCTTAGTTCCTCGTCGGGTGGCGTCATTAAGCACTGAGTCGTTGAGTTCGGCAGATCCCTTGACTTGAATACTAACTTTTCCACGCCAGGGACTTGACAAATAAGCTCTCAACCCATATTCATTGGTTTCTTTTTTATCGATTGTTGGCTGACTTAGATTCCCCAGTTGAAAACTCTTCGCTTCATCGTTCCAACTTTCGTGTTGTTGCACATGACTCAAGACCAAATCATAAGCATAACTCAGGTTCGTTTTTGCAGGCATTTTGGCATGACCAATAAGCACCTCAACAGAACGTGTAAATGCCACATAAAGCAAATTCAGATTATCCAGGTAGGCTTTGAGTTTCTCTTCGTAGTAGCGCTCCGCCCAGTAGGTCTGCGCCAGACCTTTATTGTACTTCAGAGGCACTACAGGCAATTGATTAAATGGCTCCACCCCTACACTTCCTGAGCACCACAATATGGTATCCTTGGTAGCATCATGATCGAAAGTCCAACTCATAAAAGGCAGGATCACCACTGGAAATTCTAATCCTTTTGATTTATGAATGGTGAGGATTTTAACGGCATTGTTATCATCCGAAATTTTAATGGCCCGCTCTTTACGTACTTCTTCCCACCACGACAAAAAAGATGGAATATCGCCACGTTCGTTCTTGGCATAGTCCAGGACCGCATCCTGAAAGCCTTGTAAATAGGTAAACTCTTCAGGAATTTTGTTGAGTTCAAAAATACGAACTATACTTTCTACTAATTCATATAAAGGAAGCGTTTTCAGGTATCCTCGCTGCGCCACAAACTGCTTTGGACAGATTTCTTCCCAGTGCTCGAAACGTGAAAAAATATCACTTTCCGAAAGGTCATTTTTTAGAATGTAGCGATTGTATTCATAAAGCCACTCACTCAATACAATGGTGTTTTTCTCATCATTGAGCCATTTAATTAAGGAGACCACAAAACGAACCAGATGGCTCGAAGTGAGGTATAAAGCTTCACTACTTACCACCTCATATTTCAGAGATGGATCAGCCTGATCGGAATTTCGGTATTCGATAAAAGCATCTGCTACACGTTTCCCTTCATTGGCATACCGCGTCAATACCGCAATGTCTCGCAGTTCATATCCTTTGCGCTGCAGCTCCTCTACCTGATTGATGGTCTTGCGTATGGATTCATCACCCCAACTCTCCTCACTATCACGGTCCTCCTCTATAAAGTCAAAGCGAACCATGCCTTTTTCTTCCTGCTTGTGGTCCGGCACGTCTTGCGCAACATCAGAGAAAGTACCAAATACATCTGCAATCTTTGACTGAACCTGTCCACGGATGGTTTCATCAGGTATTTCGGTAATCAACTCTTCAAAATGACCCTGAGACATGGACATCATCTCTTCAAAAAAGCGATTATTGAAGCCAACTATCAATGGGTCTGATCGCCAGTTGGTACCCAGGTTATGAGCCTTCACATGGTAGGCCCCAATATCATCCTTGATGCGATGCTGCAATAACTCCCAATCACCACCACGAAAGCGGTAAATGGACTGTTTCACATCTCCTACCACCATGCTGAAGTACCCTTCATCCGTGGTGTTCTTCACCAAAGGCATAAAGTTGTCCCATTGAAAAGCAGAGGTATCCTGAAACTCATCAATGAGGTAGTGGTTATAAATGGATCCCACTTTCTCATAAATATATGGTGTGTCGCTATCGCTAATGATCTGGTGGAGGAAATCCGGTAGATCCGCGATGAGCATCACATCGTTTTCGTCTCGGTACTTTTCCAGATACTTATTGATCTCAGCCAGAATTCCAAATGTGTAAAGGTAACGCTGCACTTCGATTACCGACTTGTACTTGACGAACTCACGATCTACGTAATTAACAATTCCGGCGTATAGCTCCATCACCTTTTCTGTGATCAAAACCTTTTCTGAATCCTTTTGGTCGGTTTTAGTAAGCCATTTTGTAATATCCTCTGTAGCTGCTCTCCTTCCCTCAGTAATCTCGAAGTTCAACCCTTCAAACTTGCTGAACATGGATGCTACACTCCTTGATTTACCACTAAAAGATTCAACAGCCAATCCATTGTCCTCCAGAAACTTCAACGCTTCCTGGCACATCTTCTTCACCTGATTTTCAAATGGATACCGAACATTATTAAGTTGTTTCCTGATTTTTTCGAAATACCCTTTGTCGTTACTGAGAGCCAGTATTTCTTTTGAGTACTGCTTAAACTCGTCCTTAAGGATTTCTCTGGATAGTGACGAGATGTCCCGTCTAAAATCCCAACTTAAGCCATCCTCTACTTTTTGCTCAGCAAACTCAGTAAGCCACTTGCGCAGTTGCTTTTGTTTATCCTCACCAATTTCTAAAAGCAACTGATCTATTACCAACTGCAACACTTTATCCAGGTCCAAATCAATTGTGAAGGTCCCTTGCAGGCCCATTTCACGTGCAAAAGAGCGGATCACTGCATGAAAAAAACTATCAATGGTGACAATGCTAAACCGACCATATTGATGAAGAATATCACTCAGTGCATCTGCCGCTCGCTGGGAAAGTATCTGGTTGGTTATTTCCAGTGTGTTGCAAAGCTCCTCCCGCATTGGGTGATCTTCTCCTTTAGCCAGCACCTTTAGAAAGGATACGATTCGGCTTTTCATCTCCTCAGTAGCCTTATTGGTAAAGGTGACTCCAAGAATATGGCGAAATGCCCCAGGCCTGGAAAGCGCCAGGGTCAGATAGGACTTTGCCAGCGTAAAGGTCTTACCTGAACCAGCTCCGGACCGATAAACGTGAAAAGGTGTATTATTATGTGCCTCTTGCTCTATCAAATTGAACTAACTAAATGAAACCTAAAGTTGCTGATTTTGGCGTCCATTTCATTGCATAATCTTCAGAAGATTTCCACATATGTTAACAGTGCTTAATAAACAACAATACCAGTTAATCAAGCTAAAAAGTCCTTCTATCGAAGTTTTATGTTACAAATTAGAAAACTTAACATTACTTCATCGTTAATTTGTTAACATTTACGTAACATTAAGGTATCAAATCAATAACGAAAGGAAATATTATGAAGAAGGCACTTTTTACATCCGCATTTTTACTAGTTGTAGCAGTTGCATTTGGCGGATCAGATCCGATGCTTAAATCGACTGTAGCTAAAGCTTTAAACCTAAATGAGGTTGCTTCTTCAATTGAGTATCCGGCTGAAAGCAATGAAAACGGTGTAGAAGGTACTGTGCTAATGAAGTTGAGCATTGATGCCGAAGGAAATGTAAGCAACAAATCTGCTGTTTCATATCCTTGTTCTAAGCTTAAGGAGGCTGTAGAGTTGGCCGTTAAAGATTTGAAATTTGAGCCTGCTAGAAATGCTTTTGGGCAATCAGTAGCTAGTACTGTGAAAATTCCTTTTGCATTCGAATTGAGTATCGATTAATCTGAAGACTTTATATATGTAATGAAGAAGGGAGCCCATTTGGGTTCCCTTTTTTGCTTTACAGCTATACTGAGTTCGATAAAGCAATTGATAAAATGAATTCACAACAGCCCAAAACTGTCTTTTCGACCACAGGAGAAATCTTACTCTTAGTCTATAACAGGTCAATCCTGTCCTAAATAAACATCGATCTAAAAATTGTGTGATCAGATACTCAATAAATGCCGATTTAGGTCTAACTCTTAAAAAGAACCCCTTGCTCTAGATTGGATAGTTTACTTGGCGGATCTTCAAATGGTTGATCAAGCCATTTTTGCAGTTCGATTTTCACAAAAATGTTAAGTCGGATGAATGCGACAAGGTTAGACAAATGCCATCCATACCGAGCTTGGTTTTTCATGGCCTTGATTATTAGTATGGTGATCAAAGCAGTCCAAATTTGTATCATGACTGCATTCTTGGATGTTCCAATGAAGGTTTTGATGTGCAGTAGCTGC
>JAMWZA010000097.1 GCA_024305105.1 Marinoscillum sp. | reverse complement strand
GGGAGGAATGTTTAAATCTGGTAAAATGCAGACTTTTCAGGAAGTTTTGGACATTGCCAATGAATGGATTTCACAAAACACTCAATACAAAGTGGTGAATGTCGAAACTGTGGTGCTACCTAATATTCACGAGAAAGATGAAGATGGAAGTATCGATACCGAATTATGGACTGCTGGTGAGTCAAGTTCACATTGGTACCAAATAGTCAGGGTATGGTACAAAGATAAGTAAGATCAAATTTCCTTTCTTAAAACTTCTAATGGACTCTGGCGGATCACATCCCGACTATTAACTAGTCCGATCAGCACAGTCATGAAAGTGACTGCCAGAGTTACAACCAGCATTTGACCAAAATTGGGGACAAACACGAACTCAAAGACAAACTTGCCGAGCAATGTGGTCAGTATGGTGGCTATCAGTAGTCCGGAAAGCGCTCCCAATGCTCCCAAAAAGAAGTATTCGGCTATAATTATCTTCCAGAGTTTTCTACTGGAAGCTCCAAGCGTTCTCAACAAGACATTCTCTCGCATTCGTTGAAACCTACTCAGTACAATCGAACTGATCAGCATGATCACTCCTGTACCAATGCTGAAGAAGGCCATGAACCGAATGACAAATGCAATTTTCCCCAAAATGTCTTCCAGGGTTTTCAGAATGAGTTCCAAATCAATGATCGACACATTCGGGTAACTTCTCACCACGGCTTGCTGGTATCGCGCAGACAGCTCATTGTTTTGAATACGGGTAATGAGCACATGAAACTGTGGCGCTCGCTCCAGCACGCCTTCTGGAAATAAGACAAGAAAATTTGTCTGGACCCTTCGCCAGTCAATCTCGCGAAAACTGCCCACATACGTTTTGATCAACGCCCCCTGAACATTCCAAAGAATCTCATCTCCTATCTCCAGCTCAAGACTCTCTGCCCATCCACTGGAAAAGGACACAAAGATGCTATCGCCAGGTTCGATTCTTGGTGTCCACTCGCCTTTGACTAAAGTCTCCGAGTCAATCAGGCTATCCCGGTAGGTAATGCGATATTCACGATCATATACCCAATCTCGAATATTGACCGTGGTATCCTCTTCTGCCTCTTTTTTCATAATGCCATTAATCTCCTCCAATCGCATGGTTACGATTGGCACCTCCTGTAGGACTGGAAGGTCATAGTCCAATGTCAATTGCTTTATTTCTTCCCTTTGGGGAGTTTGCATATCAAAAAGCACTGTGTTTGGACGATCCTCCGCTCCAGTGATGGAAACACGATCAACCAACAAATCCTGCATGAAAAGTAAGGTGGCAATAAATGCTGTGCCCAGTCCCAAAGTGGTAATTAATAGGGAGGTTTGATTATGGGGCCGATATAGATTGGAAAGCCCCTGGCGCCAAACATAAGGAATGCTGTCCGATAGAAGTTTCTTGATAGCTAGTGCCAACCCTTTACCAATAAGCCCTAAAATAGTGATTGTCGCCAGTAGCCCTGCCGTAAAAATAGCTGCATTGATCAGGTCACCTATCTGCAGGTAAACCAGGCCTAGCAAGAATAAAAAGATGACTAAGCCTACACCGAGTTGTATTTTGTCAAATCGCACTTTCATTGATTCAGTATCAGATCGGATCGCTTGTAAAGGGCTGACATTTCGTAAAGAAACCAGCGAAATCAACGCAAACAATACAGAGACCACCACTCCGATGGCAATACCACTGGTTACCGCAAGCCAGGAGAAAGTAGGTTCTAAATCCACTGGAATAAATTCTTTGACCAGCTCTGGTAAGTAAACGTGCAGCCCAACACCTATTAAAGATCCTATGAGGGAGCCAATAAACCCAAATATGCTCACCTGAATGAGGAAAATGCTAATGGCCTGATGTGATTTCATACCCAAACATCTCAGCGTAGCTACTATACCGACCTTCTCTCTAGTGTAGACGTACATGGAGCTAGCCACACCAATACAGCCCAGAAGCAATGCGGTAAAAGCAACCAGCTCGAGAAAGTTCGTCAGATCTTTGAATGCCCGACCAGTATCTTCTTTTCGCTCTTCAATGTCATCGATTCTGTAACCTTTATCATCTGCCTCAGCAATTAGCTTAGACCATTTTCCTGTCGTATCTACCTTTGAACTGAACTGAAAATAACTCAGGTAATTGACACGACTTCCCTTCTTCAGAAGATCCGTTTGGTCTAGTTGGTTGTAAGGAATGTATACAACAGGTGCTGCGGTAGCTCCAATATCCGTTTGACCAGGAATTTTTTGTAGCCTGCCGATGATTTTGAATTTACCTTCACCCACTTTTACCGAATCGCCAATCTCCACACTATACTGGATCATGAGCTTCTCATCCACCAGGGCATATTTTCCTTTTTGAAATTCGTTGGCAGCAGCTGCGGGCTTCGTTTCAATCGCTCCATAATAGGGATACTTTCCTGACAATGCCCTAACCTGCGCCAAACGTGTGCCGTCAGTACTTGGAAAGTAGACCATAGATGCGAAATATACCTCACGGGACATTTCAGGAGCCAGCTCATAAAATGCCAACATCAAACTGTCAGGTAGAGGCTGATTCCCTTTTACTTCTATATCCGCTCCAATCAACGACTTGGCCTGATTGTCAATTTCCTGAAGGAGGTTCTCGCGAAAACTAGTAATTCCCACCAATGCAGCGATTCCCAGGGAAATGGAAAGAATAAAAAGCATCAGCTTGCCTTTGCTCTTACGACTATCCCTCCAGGCCATTTTTAGTGGCCATGTCAGTGAGTATTTGGATGGTTGTATTTTGGTTTTTTTATCCACAATATAAATTTTGAGTGGTAAATTCTTAGTTATGAATTTCCCTGACTTGTCTTAACAATTTTGGTCAATATATTTATAATCTGGTTCGACTCATCAAATAGGTCGCTAACATCTATATCAACTAAATCACTTTCGTTTAAAAGCCGCAACCAGTATCTGGTTTCATGAGCTTCTTTAGAAGAAATTGACATTTTGGCTATTAAGTCTCTTTTAGATTGAGCCGCCCCTGCCTCTTCGACATTTGCGCCAATACTTGTATCTGATCGAAGTAACTGCTTTGAAAGGACATATTCGTTTTGAGTTACCAATTCCTTATAAAGCTTGATACTATCTAAACTGAATTGAAATGAGCTTTTTTGAATTAGACTTTCTTGTCTCATACTTTATCAATTCAACACTCTTAACTCAACATTCAAAATTTCGTTAGGAGACGATTTTCCCGCCTTTTAATTTTAGAATTCGATCGGTTTTGTGAGCTAATGCATCATCATGTGTGACGATGACGAGTGTGGTCCCCTGTTCCTTATTGATTTCAAATAACAATGCCTCAATGGAATCACTGGTCTCTTCATCCAGATTTCCGGTAGGCTCATCTGCAAAAAGAATTTTTGGTCGGTTGGCAAATGCTCTGGCAATGGCCACCCGCTGTTGCTCTCCTCCAGATAACTGACTGGGATAATGATCAAACCGATCTCCGAGCCCTACTCTGCTTAACAGATCTTTGGCAAAAGGGGCGATGTTTTTTTCACCTCTTAGCTCCAGCGGAACCATTACATTTTCGAGAGCGGTAAGTGTCGGAATCAGTTGGAAATTCTGGAAAATGAATCCTACTTCTTGATTTCGAAGCTGAGCAAGATCATCTTCACTTAGCTGATTCAGCACCACATTGTCCAACGATACGCTCCCATCAGAAGCTCTATCCAACCCGGCACATAATCCGAGCAGCGTCGTTTTTCCACTTCCTGATGGCCCTACAATGGACATGGACCTACCTTCCTCCAGCTGGAAACTAATATCATCGAGTACTTTAATCGCTCTTGATCCACTCTTAAACGTTTTGGATAAGGCGGATACTTCAAGTATTGCAGACATTTATCTTGAGTTTTAAAAAGATAAAAACGAATTCGCTTAGATCATGTTTATTAAACCTGAATTCATTCTAAATTATTTTCATTGGAAAATGAAATGAATGACGAAAAACGCAAAGGAAGCGTTTTTTCAGGATTGACCCTGACATCAAATTATATGTAAGATCGTTAGCCTTTTGTCAAATTTCGTTATCCAACCAAATTTGGGTTAATTTCGAGATTTGACAACAACTCGTCATTTAATCAAAAACCTACTGCATGGTAAGATATACAATGTACCTTTTGTTAGGAATTACCACCATTATCTACTCCTGTGGTGATTCTTCAAAACAAAAAGCACAACAAGAAACGACCAATGAACAACCTACCGAGGCAAACCAGCGAATAGAAGAGGCCCCGGTTATTCTGTTTTTTGGGAACAGTATAACTGCCGGTTACCAACTTGACGTAAAAGATGCTTTTCCGGCGATCATTCAAGAACGCCTGGATTCGCTCGGGTATGATTATAAAGTAGTCAATGCAGGGCTTAGTGGTGAAACGTCCGCTGGTGGTCTCAACAGAATCGAATGGGTATTGCAAACCATCCCGGACATCTTCGTATTGGAGCTGGGAGCCAATGACGGACTGAGAGGTCTTGATCTTGACGAAACCAAAAAGAACCTCAAAGCCATCATCGAAAAAGTGAGAGAGGCCAACCCCAAAGTGAAAGTTGTGCTGGCTGGCATGCAAGTGCCTCCAAATCTGGGAAATGAATACACCGGAAAATTTCAAAAGATGTTTCAGGAAATCGCCTCCGAATCACATACTGAGCTAATCCCTTTCTTACTCGAAGGAGTAGCCGGCAACCCAGATCTAAATCTTAGTGACGGTATACACCCAACACCCGAAGGACATCAAATTGTGTCAGAAAATGTCTGGCCAGTATTAAAACCACTTTTAGAAAAAGATCCTAATTCATGACATTGGAACAGTTCTTCAGCGCAGCCTCTGACTTCATTTGGGGAATGCCTCTACTAATTCTTTTATTAGGTGGTGGTTTCTTTTTTATGGTTTACTCCAGGTTTTTACCCTTCCGTTATTTTCGGCATGCCGTTAATGTGCTTCGTGGTAAATACGATGATCCGGATGATCCCGGAGACATCAATCATTTTCAGGCGTTATCAGGCGCATTAGCCGCGACCATAGGTATGGGAAATATTAGTGGTGTCGCGTTAGCCATATTCGCAGGTGGACCAGGTGCTATTTTTTGGATGTGGGTGAGTGCGTTCTTTGGGATGGCCACAAAATTCTTTACCTGCACGCTTTCGGTGATGTACCGGGGAAAGGACTCCGCAGGAGAGCTACAAGGTGGCCCGATGTACTATATCCGGGAAGGACTTGGAAAAAACTGGATGCCACTAGCTATCTTTTTTTCTATAGTTGGTTTTTTTGGGGCGACACCTGTTTTTCAGGCCAACCAAATGGTGGTCGTCATTCGTGATGTATTCCTAGAACCATATGGACTAGCATTCGAGGATCAGTTCTTTACTGACTTAATTGTGGGGCTAGTCATTGCTATATTAGTAGCAGCTGTTATTCTCGGTGGGATCAAGCGCATCGGGAATGTCGCTTCGAAACTCGTACCGGCAATGGTCATCCTTTATACCATCAGCGTCGTACTCATTCTACTTCTCAATTTTTCAGAAGTCATCCCTTCTTTCTTATTTATCATTGAAGACGCTTTCTCTGCAAAAGCAGCATTGGGTGGAGCCTTTGGAATGATCGTGATTGAGGGTGCTAAAAGGGCGGCATTTTCTAATGAAGCTGGTATCGGCACGGCACCTATGATGCACGGAGCAGCCAAAACCAAAGAACCTGTACGTGAAGGCCTGGTAGCCATGCTGGGGCCAGCCATTGATACACTCCTCATTTGTACTATGACGGGGCTTTGCATCATCATTACTGGCGTATGGAACTCCGGTGAAGCAAATGGCATACTCTTAACGGCTAGTGCCTTTGCGGAAACGCTTCCAGGAATAGGACCGATTATTTTGCTGGTTTGTGTAATCGTCTTTGCGATAACCACGGTTTTTGGTCTGGCTTATTATGGCCAAAAGTGTTTGTCGTTTTTGATAGGTGCCAAATATGGCAAATTGTTTAATTACTGGTACATCGGCCTCATTATCGTTGGGTCAGTATCCAGTTTGAGTGTCGTGGTAAACATCGTATTTGTCGCATATGGACTGATGTCAATCCCTACGATGATTGGTGCGATCGCTCTTGCACCTAAGGTAGTAAGTGCCTCTAAAGCCTATTTTGGTAAAGTGGTCAAGAACGAATAACCAATGCCAACATGCCATCTGCCGTTTGATATAAAAGTCTTGTCGAATATGAACTTTAAGTTTGGTTCTCTGGTTCAAGTTTGTCTTATATTTACCTCTATTAAGGAAATGCTATGAGAATTATCATCGCAGGTGCTGGAGATTTAGGTTTTCACCTGGCCAAACTGTTGGCATACGAAGAACAAGACATCATCCTAATTGATCAAGATGCTTCTGTACTGGAGCATGCCTCTAATCACCTGGACGTACATACGATAAAAGGTAGCAGTACCTCTATCTCGATTCTGGAAGAAGCCAACGTTTCCAAATCGGATTTGCTCATTGCAGTAACGTCTATTGAGGAAACCAACCTTACCACGGCGATCATTGGCAAAAACCTGGGCGCTAAAAGAACAGTGGCCAGAATATCGAACACCGAATTCTTACATCAGCGAGAGAAGTGTGATTTAAAAAACCTTGGGATTGATGAGATTATTTCTCCTGAATCGCTTGCCGCACGTGAGATTAAAAGACTGCTCAAACAATCCGCTCTTACCGATACGTTTGAGTTTGAAAAAGGGATGTTGTCACTCGTCGGAATCACTGTTGATGAGCACTCGGCTTTAAAAGATAAGTCCCTCACCGAAACAGCTTATTTAAATCCAGATCACGATTTCACCACCGTAGCGATATTGCGCGAAAGCCAAACCATCATTCCTCATGGTGAAAATCAATTTTTACTCAACGACCATGCTTACTTCATAACGGAGCCTACAGGTATAGACCGTGTCATGTCCCTGGCAGGAAAGGAAAGCATCGAGATCAAAAATATTATGATTCTTGGTGGAAGCAAAGTAGGCATCAACACGGCCAAACAACTGAGTAAAAAATACAACATCAAATTGATTGAGCAGGATAAAGACAAGTGCTTTACGCTGGCTGATGAACTGACCGATACCATGATTATCAATGGGGATGGTCGTGACATTGATTTATTAAAAGAAGAAGGTATTGACCGGATGGATGCCGTGATAGCGGTGACAGGAAATTCGGAGACCAATATTATTTCATGTCTGGTCGCTAAGAACAATGGAGTGAAGAAAACCATTGCAGCGGTAGAAAACATTGATTACATCCACTTATCACAAAACATAGGTGTTGATACCTTAATCAACAAAAAACTTATTGCGGCAAACTTCATTTTCAGGTATATTCGAAAAGGTCAAGTGCTAAACATCACCAGTATACATGGTGTAGATGCTGAGATCCTAGAATTTGAAGTGCAACCTGACTCCAAGATTTTGCAACACGAACTAAGAAACCTGGATTTTCCCAAAACGGCCATCATCGGTGGAGTGATCCGAAAAGGTGTGGGCCATACGGTAAGGGGAAATTTCCACTTCCAGCCCAAAGACCGGGTGGTCGTCCTTTCCAAGTCGGAATGTATCCATAAAGTAGAGGGTTTCTTCAACTAATATGCTGTTTAATTACCGCGTCATCGTCAACATTCTAGGCACCTTATTGATGCTGAATGGCGCATTTATGTTGACTTGCATCCCTTTCAGCCTCTACTACAAAGAAGGTGACCTCTGGGCAATCGTAGGTTCAGCCGTCATCACAGCATTAGTTGGAACATGCATGTATTTCTTTTCAAGAAGAAACCTCAATAAAGAAATCAAGAAACGTGATGGCTACATAGTCGTAACTTTTGGCTGGCTGATTATGTCATTTTTCGGTTCTCTACCATACATATTAAGTGGCTCGATACCTAATCTGACTGATGCCTTTTTTGAAACACTAAGTGGGTTTTCGACAACAGGTGCTACTATTCTGACGGATATTGAATCAGTGAACAAGGGTATTTTGTTCTGGAGAAGCTTGACGCAATGGATCGGTGGCATGGGGATCATCGTTCTCACCGTAGCTATTCTTCCTATTTTAGGTATTGGAGGTATGCAGCTATTCGTAGCAGAAGCTCCTGGAATCTCGCCAGACAAACTACAGCCACGTATCAAAGAAACAGCAAAACGTCTTTGGCTCATTTATCTGGGACTCACCTTTACAGAAACAATTCTCCTCTGGATAGGAGGTATGAGTTTTTATGATGCCATCAATCACGGCTTAACGACCATGGCCACTGGTGGGTTTTCCACCAAGAATGCCAGTATCGCTTACTTCACCTCTCCATTCATTCAGTATGTGATCATCATTTTTATGTTCCTTGCCGGAACCAACTTCACCATGACGTATTTCGCACTTCATAAAAACTTCAAAAAAGTGCTGAACAACGAAGAGTTCCGAACGTACGCAGGCTTCTGTTTAGTGGCTAGTATCATCGTAGGCATCGTCGTTTTCAACGTGGGAAATGAGAGTTTTGAGAAATCCCTGAGAGATGGATTGTTTCAGGTAGTGTCAGTAGTAACCACAACCGGTTACATCTCCGCAGACTACACGAGTTGGGCGCCGTTCATTACTGTACTGTTTTTCTTCATGATGTTTTTTGGAGCATCTGCTGGATCTACGGCAGGTGGAGTGAAAATCGTGCGACACCTTATTCTTATCAGAAATAGTGTCTTAGAAATTAAACGACAACTGCACCCCAATGCAGTTATTCCCGTTAGACTGAATGGCAAAGCCGTATCTCGAGAGATTACATACAACATTCTCGCTTTCATCATGATCTACATTTTCATTTTTGCTTTCGGATCTATGCTGATGGGGATTTTTGGTGCCGATTTTGATACCGCCATTGGATCTGTAGCTACTTGCCTGGGAAATATCGGTCCGGGTATTGGAGAAGTGGGACCGGTTGATAACTTTGCCGGCATATCTGTTCCGGGCAAATGGTTGCTATCATTTTTAATGCTTTTAGGACGATTAGAGCTTTTTACGGTGCTGATGCTGTTCACACCTTACTTTTGGAAAACAAATTAACCAATGGATTTCATTCTTAATTTCCTCATCTGGAGCCCAGACCCGGATATCTTTACCATCCCTTTAAACTGGACCGGATTTTTTGGTGATCGTCCTGTCAGATGGTACGGACTTTTATTTGCTGGGGGCTTCATTCTATCACAACAGGTGATGTTCTGGATTTTCAAAAATGAGGGACGACAGGAAAAGGATGTAGAGAAACTCACAATTTACATGGTGCTGGCCGTCATCATTGGCGCACGACTAGGTCACTGTCTTTTCTATAATCCGGGATATTATTTATCCAATCCATTTGAAATTATCAAGGTCTGGGAAGGTGGACTGGCTTCACACGGCGGAGCCTTAGGAATAATCCTCGCTATCTATTTGTTCTCAAAAAAGTATCCTCAATATCCAATGATCTGGATGCTGGATCGCCTGGTGATAGTGGCGGCACTGACTGGCGCGATGATCCGTACTGGTAACTTTTTCAACTCTGAGATGGAAGGAACCATGACTCATTCGGATATGGGAGTGGTTTATGCACGGTTTACAGAAGAAGTGCTGAGTTATGATGACCGAAAAATTGATAATGTCTCCTTTGTAAAAGGGGGAGATATGGTGAGTAATGAACCTGGATTACACCCGATTACAGCGAAGATCACTTACAATAGAGGAGTCGAATTGACCACTGCTGACAAAGACTTCTTTGAAAATCAGCTTCGTAATGCATTACTAAACTATAGTGAAGTCGTCCAGCACATTGATTTTGGCAAAGGCCAACCACTGGCCTACAAGTTTTATCAGAAAGATGGGCGAGCTGTGGCAGAAATCTATGGACTTGGAATTTCGCGGCATGTCGCTCAGCTCTATGAAGCTGGCTATTGCATACTGCTGATGCTCTTGTTTTTCTTCATCTGGAAAAATAAGCGCTTCACACTTCCTCAAGGGTTTAATTTTGCGCTATTCATGATTTTACTCTGGTCCTTGCGTTTTGTAGACGAGTTCTTCAAAATGAATCAGGAAGCCTTCGAAGAGGGAATGACACTGAATATGGGACAGATTTTAAGCATTCCATTGACACTACTAGGTGGAGGTATGCTGTATTATTTCATGGCCAATAGTAAAAAGACCATGAGTGGAGATCCGAGGTAATTATTTTTTCCTTACCTCGATGTTTTGATTAATAATCCTTGATAATTCATTTAACTCACCTTTGCGAAACATCTCAGGAACGTCATCAAGAGGCGTTCCTAATGGGACTTCATAGTTAATGTAGTCCTGAAAAGTAATGCCGTAGCGCTCTGAGCGGTTATATGCTTCACGGAATCGAACTCCTCCTCCATCGGTGAGGTAATTATATGCCATGTAATCCAGCATAGATGTCTTTTGATTGAACCAGTAGCGGTATTCATCTTCAAAATCCTCTCCGCCTCCACTGGGTTTAAACTGTACTTTGATGACATCATACAGCGTCTTTTCGATGGATTGCGTGCCTTCATATGATTTCACTACGGCAGGATCGTTTAATAAATAGGGTAATTGAACAAAATAGAGAACCGAGTTTACAGAGTTGCTATATTTTGTTACCATGGTATCTGCCAAGTCAATGGTATCGCCATTAATCATGCGTGTAAAGTCCGTGCTGTTGATGAGTACATCTTCTACAAGCTCCAAAGAATCAATAAACGTACGAGTATAGGTATAGCTTTCTGATTTGCGAACAGCCGAGTAAGACTTGCCTCTGAAATCAAAGGAAATTTTGACGTGCTCCAGTTTATCATGACCATGTGCTTTTATGGCTTTATCAACCACCGTTTGAGCCTGCTCCGCGCTGTATTTACAGGACACCATAGAAACCGATAAAAGCACCACTAATAATTTCCGCATGCTTGCCTATACGAAAGACAAGGGCTCTCGTTGCGGAATTTTGTTGGACGGTAAACTGCGCGACAATTTCAGGTCTGCCGAACAAAATAAACAGCTAAGAGTACGTTCAATATCATGTGATAAACCTAGAATTAATTGCTCCGGAGACATATGTTAAACAAAAATTAATGATATTCGTATCTATAACTTAAACATTTGTTAATCATATGAATTTACAACTCGGAGTGCTCGAAGAAATCATCCTCATCATCCTATTGATAAGGGACGAGACCTATGGTGTGGACATTGCCAAGGAATACCAGGACCAACTGGGGCAATCCATTTCACTGCCGGCCATTCATGTGGTATTAAAGCGACTAGAAAAAAAAGGGCTGGTCACCTCCCAGATGGGTGAACCAACTGCCGAGCGAGGTGGCCGTAGAAAACGCATTTATACGGCTACAAATAAAGGCTATGAAGCTGCAAGAGACCTCCAGCAAAAAAGAAGCGAAATGTGGAAACTGATACCTAAACTACATTTTAGCATATGAACAAACCATTCCGTCCACCTCGCTGGCCTGAGAAGTTACTCTCAAGATTCTGCAGACACGATATTGCAGATGAAATCATAGGTGATCTTCACGAAGCATTCATTTGGCGAGCAGAAACGGAAGGGCTCAGTAAAGCACGATCTAAGTACTTCTTTGAGTCGCTGCGCTCATTAAAACCTACCAATCTCAAATCTTTTCATCATTTATCCCTCAACACCATGATTTTCAGAAACTATCTCAAGATTGCATTCAGAAACCTTCTGATACGAAAGTCATTTTCCTTCATTAACATTTTTGGCCTTGCTACTGGAGTTGGAGTCTTTGTATTAATAGCACTCTATGCCTTTCAGATCCTCACCTTTGATCATTTTCACGAAAACAGGGATGAGATTTACTTGGCCTATAAGGAGCGAATAACGCCAGACGGCACACAGGCAACTTATGATACGTGGGTGCCAATGGCAAGTCGTCTAAAAGAAACCTATTCGGAAATAGAAGTAGCAGCAGGCCTATACAATACGGAAGCCCGAATAGTTAAAAACAACCAGTTTCTGGAAGAGGATATTATCTATACCGACAACTCCTTCTTCGACATATTCAGTTTTGAACTGGCCCATGGCAATCCAGGCCAACCCTTTCAAGACAAGAATTCCATCATCGTAAGTGAGTTAATGGCGCTTAAGTATTTCAACAAAACTAACGCGGTAGGTCAGTCGCTTCAACTCTTTTTGCCTGAAGAAGACACAACCATGCGTTTTATCGTCTCTGGGGTTTTAAAGGATTATCCAATCAATACCTCACTACAGCCCCAACTGATGATCCAAATGACCAGCCTTCCAGTCTATCCACGGTTTGCGAATAACTGGTCTAACTCCTTTATGTATACGTATGTAAAAACATCTGCTAGTGCTGAAGAGCTGGAAGCTCAGTTTCCAAACCTGGTAGAAGCAATATGGGGTGAGGAAATCAGAGAAAACACCCAATTCAAATTACTCCCATATGAGGCCTATTATGATGAGTTCGTGGGAAACAAAGCAGACGCCCGTACACTTCTTTTCATCGGGCTTGGGATACTCCTCATAGCAGTGATTAATTTCATGAACCTATCCACTGCTCAGGCGTCCCAGCGGTCAAAGGAAATTGGGCTGAGAAAAGTATTAGGCGCATATCGTGGACAGCTCAGTACACAGTTTATTACCGAGGCTTTGGTTGTGTCCTTTTTATCAACATTATTGGGACTGGTCATTGTACTTCTTTCTTTACCCTATTTTAATGAGTTCTTCGATTTAGATATTTCCATTCACCTATGGCCCTGGTGGACGATTGTTGGGGGAACACTTCTACTCATCCTTATTCTCGGTCTTCTCAGTGGAAGCTATCCGGCTTTTTACCTAAGCTCTGTGAGAGTTTTGGACGTGCTGAGGCAGAAACTTAGTTTTGGTAAATCTGCGTCGCTTCGCAATGGATTGGTAATCGTACAGTTTGTAATTGCAGTTTTCCTGATTAGCTCCACGCTTCTTATCCGCAACCAAATTGAGTTCATGTCCAGAAAGAATATGGGTTTTGACTCAGAAGAAATAATGACTATCTACGCTTCAAGTCATGATTTTACCAACCAGGAAGAAGGCATCGTTCGGTTAAATACCTTCAAAAATCAATTGAAACAAAAGTCTTACATAAAAGACATAGCGCTAAGTAGAGCAGTGCCAACCTCATGGACACGAAGCTTCACCTTCGTACGCCCGGATGATTGGAATGGTGATCCATTACGGATGAGGTTCACATATGTAGATGCCAACTTCTTTGAAACATATGGTATTAGCGTCAAAAGTGGTCGGGGATTTATGAGTGATTCTGAAGGAGATCAGCGTAACTCTGTAATGCTTAATGAAGCGGCCATGGAAGCTTTTGAGTTTAAAACAGCGGATGATAATGTTATTAAAATCGGTGAAAACCGAATCAATGTCGTTGGTGTAGTGGAAGACTTTCACTTCGAGTCGCTTGAAAGCAAAGTAGAACCCACACTGATATTCCATCGCACAGCAGATCATGCTGTTCACCAATTCATTACTTGTAAAATAGAAATGAGTGACCTGCAACCGAAAATGGAGGAAATAGAAGAAATGTGGAATGGATTGGGGTCCACCAACACATTTAACTACTCCTTTATGGATGATCGAATCAAACGGATGTATGAGTCAGAAGAACGGTTTCTAGGCCTAATCTCCATGTTCTCAATCATATCAATCATCATTGCCTGTTTGGGATTATATGGTCTTACCCTTTTCATTATTCAAAAGCGTAGAAAAGAGCTCAGCATTAGAAAAGTGCTGGGTGCCGAGGTTACTGGACTCCTCCGTCTGATTTTCAAAGATTTTGCCCTTTGGATAGGTCTGGCCTTTATAATTGGGGTTCCGCTTGTGATCTATTTTATCAACGATTGGATGCAAAGTTTTTATTACCGGACTGGTGTCTCCTGGTTGTCATTTGGATTCACATTCCTATTAATGGCTGTGCTAATCTCACTGACGGTAGGTTACCAATCAGTCAAAGCTGCCAATGTCAATCCTGTCAAATATTTGAAGGACGAATAGTCAATATTTCCACAGCTTTTTTATTACTTCACGATTGAATGAAAAAGCTGTGGATTATTGTCATTTTATTAGTCGCGGGTTGTGACCAACTCAATCGGGAGTCCGAGTCTTTACTCGTCCCACTGGACACGCCTCCTTCGTACCTTAGTTTTCGTGTGGACTTCCCCATTAAGGAAATCGAAGCAGGAGTAAACCGGGTACTCCCGCTAACCTTGTTTGATGATGCTGTAGCTCTGAAAGACAAAAAAGACACACTTTTCTTGAAAGTAAAACGGAGTGGAAAACTTATTCTCAATTTCAGAAAAGGAGAAGTCTTTGCATCCATTCCTTTAGATGTGGATGCTGCCATCAAGAAAAAGGTCATGGGCATCACCTTTTCTAATCAAGATACACCTATCTCTTTTTCCGGTACCATCAGAGCTTCTGCTGAGTTGAGTTTGTCTGATCAGTGGGACATGGATTTGGCTTGTCAGTATAGAGGATTTGAACTGGAAGGCATGGATACATTTTCATTCATGGGCATTTCCTTCAACGTAGAAAAAATCATCAACAATGCGATAGAAGACCATCGGGATGATTTATCCAACATTATCTGCACAGCAGTTCGAAGTGCCCTTGATTTCCAACAGATCGTTGATAAGGTATATGCTGATATCCAGAAACCTATTCGCATTGCCAGGAACCCAAAAGCATTGTACCTACACTCAGATGCCAATGCCCTCAACGGCCAACTGATGCCCATCAAACGTGATACGCTTTCTCTTCATGTGGAGTATCGTTCTAACCTGATGATTAATACAACTAGTGATTCATCAATAACTCAGCCATTACCCGGGAGGAATTCGCCACTGAATACCGAAAACCGGCTTTTACTCTATCCAGATGTTCGAATAGGTTATACCGAACTGTCTACACTGCTAACGGAAATGCTGCAGGATCGTGATTTTGAATATGAAGGATATCGCATGCAAATTGCTTCAGCTAAGGTACAGCCAGCTGGCCAACGGCTGCAAATAGACCTGAAAGTAAATGGTGATGTAAGTGGTAATGTAAAAGTCAGTGGTGTTCCGATGCTAAACATGAATCAGTCGATGAGCCTATCGGAATTTAAATATGAAATTGAATCAGATGATGATTTATTGAAAATGGCGGACTGGGTCTCTCATGATTTTATCGAAGAATACCTTTCCAGTCAGGTACAAATAGATACCAAGCCCTTTTTTGATAACCTCGACCAACTGATTTTAAAGGGGATTTCCAATACTCCGCTTCAAAGTAAGATGTCAACTCAAATTGCGTTTGATAAGATTCAGAGTTATCAATTCAGATGCACAGAGGAATTTATCCAATGGGTATTTGTGGTAGAGGGCGCAGCAAGTTTGCGGTTGAAGAAAGATTTGTTTCAATAAAAGCTATTCCTCTTGAAAACAATTTATTAAAACCGGAATGGCAGTTCCTGTATCAGATTGATAACAGCTTCGGCTCAGTTCACTGGATTCGAAACCAAACATCAAGGTCACTCCAGCCCGGTAGTGTGCCTCAATCGGCGGATTAAGACTTACATCAAGTCCATTCCTAACAGGCACTAACCACACAGGGTGGTTGTTGATAGAATCGGAAAGCAATAACCATCGATCTTCCCAAATACCATGACCACACTCGTTCATACTCACCTCCACATCCAGAAGACAAGACAACCCCTGTGAAATAGCGGCCAAATCCGGATCTATCTCGATATCCGCTCCGGTACTTGCATTCATGATTCGTATAATGGTGGTATCAGGTATATCCGCCGAAAAGACCTGATTCATATCTAGCTCTAAAGTATCGCGAACCAATGCTTCACAATTGTCCCCATTGCTATTGTGAGTCAGGAAAAACCGAACCTGATTGTCTTCACTCCAGGCATCGTCCCACCAGGTATAAAAACTATGTGATTCACATCCACCGCTGTACTCAACAATCACTCTCCAGTAGCGATCAGATTTCGGTGTTACAGCAATCATACGAAAGGGATCGTTTGGAATCCCCAGATCATCAAAAGACTGATCTAAATAATTTAGACGGTTATCTACAAACGTGTCTGTAGCATCAAGACTCGTGTCATAACATCCCATGAGGATCAGACAACTTAGCAGGTATATCCAGGTGGTTTTGATCATTCTTATGAAAGACACTATAAGTCTCCTAAGAGTTTAAACATACGTGAAAAAAACTGGGCGGGATTTAAAAAGCAAGAACCGGAGAGATGAAACATAATGTCCGTTAAACATATTTTTATCCCCGGTTCTCTGAAAACGACATTCGTCATTTACAGAGAAAACACTTCATTGTCTATTTCCCCTTAAAGGAAACAAAAGCCGAGGGGTTTGAAACATAATGCGGTTTGACATATATTCCCTCGGCTGATCAATTGGATCGTTGGCAATTTATGCCAAATGTGTTGATTAAGCAAGAAGGGCGTGATATTCAGGGTGCTCTTTCAGGTAGTCTGCTGCAAATGAACAGGTTGGCTTAATGGCAAGTTGCTGCTCTTTGGCAAAGGCAATCGCCGACTCCAGCAGTGATCCTCCAATTCCAAATTGACGGGATTCCTCAGGTACTGTAGTGGAAGTAATCTCCATAACCTCATCTCCATGCCGCTTGTAATGCAATTCTGCATTACCACCTTTCACCTTGATATAAAATAGTTTTCCGATCAAATCGTGATTGATCTGTAGGTTACTTTTTGTTGTCTCCATGACTGTGTAACAGGTTAATTATGAATATGTTATAAAAAGGCCCATTGATTAAAAAAACCAATGGGCCTTGTTTTTTCAAATGCTTAAATCAAGTAAAATGAACTATGAAGTCACGTTTAGTTCTAGGCTTACGTTCGTTGTTGACTGTGCTTCTACCCCAAGTATTTCCAGAAGTACATCCAAAGATGCGCCTGCTTCAAGTTTAGCCTCTATTAATGAGCTGAACTCGTATTCTTTAGACTCGGGTTCTGTTTTAGACTTTTCAAAAGAAGCCACTACAATTTCGTAATCTGCTTCGTTCATAAATGCAAGAGTAAAGGTGCCATCTTCAGCAACCACCGCACTATTTACAGCATTTTCAAATCTTCCTTTAACCCCTAATCCATCAGGATCTCCTTTTTCCGCTTCAGAATAAGACCCTTTCGTATAGGCGAAAACGACGGTTTTACCTTCTACCTCTCGTTCTTCCATATCAGTCTTCATCTCATTGTAGTTGCTAATTGTACCACTTATGGTACCTGATGCATTAGCTTCAATCAGACGTGCGGTAGATCGCATCATGAACTCTCCTTCAGTAGACGTCTTCACGAGAGCCTTTCTTAGATCGACATCCGCAACCAAATCAGTTTGGGATTCTGCAGTAATCTCGAATTCGCCCACCACCTCATATTCATTGCTAGAATTTTCAAAATCAATCTTTGAAGTGGTATTGTCCTTATACTGAACATATGCAGGATTGTCACCGTCCAGTATAAAAGATATATCCGAGTAACTTCCAGCATTTAAGTCCATACTGCCTAAATCGTATGTTTCACCGTTTTGATAAGTCATCAGATTAAACTCCTGCGTAGAGTTAAACATTAATTCTGCGTCATTAGCATCATCAACCGCATCTACTTTGATCCCCTTAACTTTCAGAAAGACACCTGTAATGTTCTCCGCATCAACAGCGGCATCAGTGGCCGAAAAATTAGCTGTCCCCTGGTTAGATTCGTTAGGGTCTTGAACCTCGTCATTGTCACAAGAAGTAAACACCAATGCGGTGCATAGACTTGCTATTGCTAGTAATTTAGATCTTGTATTTTTCATGATTCTTGTTTATTTGGTTATGCCTTCTTAAAGACCATTACTATGCCAAAGAAGGAACAAAAGTCACTAGAACACTGAATACTAACAGGTTACAGAATTACGGGGAATGTGATGAAACGGCCATTTTGTTCATTGATAGAAAACTTCTTTCATTTTGACAATCACATCCCTACCACTACCGTCTCTTTAATCAGCTGTGAGTTCCCTGAGGAATCATACACCTCAAAGAGTACAACATAATACCCTCGTCTGACTACCGAACCACCGTAGGATGTGCCATCCCAGCGAATGAATCCAGAGGCACCAAGCGATATGCCCTTTCCCAAATCTGCCACGGGTTGGCCTAACTGATTGTAAACGGTAATGTTAGCAAACTGACCTGATTTGTCCAGATGGTAGTTGATGGTAGTGAATGACTGATGAGCAGCACTCCGATTACCTGGTACAAAAACTTTTGGTTCTACCGTTACCTGGGCTGTAGCTAATGATGTTTCAAATGCCTGCGAATTTATATATCCCGGTGTGGCATACCCCACCGCCGATGAAGCAGAGGTCCAGTTGTTTGGATTCTGAGTATCCGCATTCGGATCTATTCGCTCCAGAGAGACGCCATCTACACTCTCCAAAAAACTCAGGTGAAAGTCTTCTTTATACTCAAATTGATCTAGAATCTCACCAGTCGGATTTGCTAAGACAACCGTCCCTTCTGCATTGGACATAGGTGGAAGCTGGTTTACTTGCCACAATTTCTTCATTCCCTGAGGATACTGATGCTTAATAACACTGCTATCAGTAGTGATAGCAACAAATTCTCCAGGTCCTAAAACAAAGTGACGTTCCATTACCTCAAAATCTATTGACTCATCTTCAACTCGACCAAGCTGCCAACCTACCAAATCAATGTATTTTTCCGAAATATTGGCAAGCTCTATGAAATCTACCCCTTCGCTCCTTGGATTAAAGAGCAATTCATTAAGAACAAGATCACCTGCTGCACCTTCATCTGGCAAAACCAATGTGATCTTTCCAGCCTGAATGGAATTCCCTAAACAATCAGTCACGCCAAATACCTCCAAATGGACAGGAACGTTGACTTCCAGATCTACACCCAGATACACAATCAATGTTCGCCGATCACTTCCAAAGGTGGTAGTTTGGACGATGTTGACAGGATCAAAAGAAAGCACGAGATTATCGGGTGTACGATCTCTAAGTGTCTCATCAAAAATCAATTCAAGTGTTCGGGTATTGATCGCTCTAGCGGAAACTAGATGAGGCCCAAAATTGTCAGGTATACTCTCGGTGCTGGCGTTGATCGCACCGGGAGTGCCTCCTGTTGAGCTTCTTGATGAAGCCCAGTTTTCACTTCCTCCACATGGGTTGTTTAAATCCTTCATTTCCAGGCTCACTCCTCCAGCTTGAACATTCTCATTGTGCCAATCCTGATCATAGTCCACCTGAAAAATAATTTCTCCGGCGTGCATTAATGTGAGTAGCTCTCCACCATTATTTAAGGCACTCCAGCCTGGAACACCTGCTTTCATAATAACTTCATCAAAATCCGATACGGATGACGTGGTTGTCAATAAAAAGTAGTCCCCAGGCCTCATGGTTACTGATGGCAATGAAACCGAGTCTGTTTGATCAATTAGTGAAACACCATCCAAACTGATCAAACTAGTTGATCGATTGTATAACTCCAGATATTCGGCACTTGGCAGTTCGACAGCCGGATCTGGGTCTGACATGATTTCAGAAATAACCAGATCATTAAAAAGTGGAGGAGTGCCTATGGCTACTTCAAACGACGCTGGTGTCATCACATTGCCCGAACAGTCTCGAGCAAGAGAAATAGATATCTCCACCACTTCATCCTTTTGCAATGGCACCACCAAACCAACAGTTAGCTTCCGGAAGCCTTCTCCAGAAACCAGTCGATCCATAGCAACCACCACGCCTTCGATGTTAGCCGTAATTAAGGACAGACTATCCATCGATTCATTAAATGTAAACTTCAGCGTTTGATCATCGATCACTTCAAACATCGCAACAGTAGGCAGATCCGAATCAGGGCCCTCATTGTATATACTATTCACTCTACCTGGCGTGCCACCGGACTCATCGTTAGATCCATCCCAATTCGATATTCCAGAACACGCTCCTGTAGGGTTAATAATCTCTAATGAATACCCTCCTGATTTCTTTTCGGGATTGGAAAACCAGTCCGAATCAAAAGTTATCTGATCAATTACTTGGTCGGTAGCCAGGGAAATCATTTCGCCCGAATTGGTTAAAGCAGACCAGGTACTCAACCCTATGACATGTCCAAATGATTTAAAAAGTGAAGCATCATTTGATGACGTAAGGATTACATAAGAACTATCCGGAATGATGAAATCACCAATCAATCTGGAAGAGTTACTATCGCGAAATCGAACATCTTTTAGGGAAATTAAATCCTCTGTGGTGTTAAAAATCTCCACATATTCCGCATTGGGCAATTCTACAGCAGGATCGGGATCAGCCATGATCTCGGTGAAGATTAACTCCCCTGGAAGTGGTTTTCTCCCAAGTCCAAAGGTGATCGTGGTATCGGCTATTTGAGCTCCCGAACAGTCATCTGCTCCTCTCAGTAATAGATCATAATAAGCCCCAGCATCCAATGATTGATTTAAGGTCACGGTTAGTTCTTCATTGGCTTCCCCTGATACTGATCTTGATATGAAAGAATAACCCGAAATTAGGATTGTTGCATTTATCAACGATGCACTATCCATTGATTCATTAAATACAAAAAACAGTGTCTGATGGTCATCATACACTTCGAAACTGACAATTACTGGCTTGTCTGAATCCGGTCCATCATTGTAAAGGCTATTTTGCTTTCCTGGCGTGCCACCTGATACATCGTTAGATCCATCCCAATTGAATGCGTCAGCGCAGCCACCTGTTGGGTTAATAATTTCTAAAGAATATCCTCCAGTTTTCTTCTCGGAATCAGTGAACCAGTCAGAATCATAAGTTA
>JAMWZA010000096.1 GCA_024305105.1 Marinoscillum sp. | reverse complement strand
ACCAAATCCTATCAAACTAAATCCTAGAACCAAAAACCCAAAACCCAAAACCCAAAGCCCAAAACCTAAATCCTAAAACTTAAATCACGCCGTAATCACCCGATATCGGATCTCGTCGAGCTTGTCCAGTTCCTTTAGCAATTCGTCACTCAAAGCCACGGTCATTTTTCTGCTGGACATTTCCAGGTTGATCGGACGGTCTTCAAAGACGCCCATTACACTTACTTTAAACTGACAACTGCCTGGGTATTTCTGTGCATATCCCTCCAGTTCATTTACAAGCAATTGATTGACATCTGCCAGGTGCATTTGTAACTCCACCCCTTTGGCCATTTTGTCCCGAATTTCACCGAGTGGCTCCATGGTGTTGATCTTGAGCTCCAGGTCCACACCATTCCACCTGGTTTGGACACTCCCTACCAGGTACAGGAACCACCCGGTTTCCAGTAATGGTTTGAAGTTGATATAGTCTTGTCCAAACAGGAAAAACGAATAGTTGTCATTAAAATCCTCTAATGTGAATTGCCCAAAGGGCTTTCCTTTTTTGGTGGTTCGATGGGCGACACTACTTACAATTCCTCCAAATCGCAACTCCCGGCCTCTAATCGCTTCCAGGTCTTTTAATTCAGACAGTGTGGCATTGGTGAGGTAGTTCATCTCAAACTTGTATTCATCAAGTGGGTGTCCACTGATGTAAAGTCCCACCATCTCACGCTCAATGTTCAGTTTCTCGATTTCGCCATAAGGCTCGATCGGAGTGACCCTTGGCCGCATAACCACTGCAGAATCTTCACCACCACCTCCGAAGAGTGAGGCCTGCGCACTGTCCTCTTCCTGCTTCATCTTGTTGGCATAGCGAATGGCCTTTTCAATCAATGAAGCGCCTTCATCGTCTGTTTCTACATACTGTCTTCGGTGAAACTCTTCGAAGCAATCAAATCCACCCGCCTTGGCCAGACTTTCAAATGATTTCTTATTGACCGCTCTGAGGTTTACCCGAGTGGAGAAGTCAAAAATATCGTTGAACGGACCATTTTCATTCCGCTCTTCAATAATGGCGAGTATGGCAGACTCACCAGTTCCTTTGATCGCACCGAGTCCAAATCGGATTTCGCCTTCTGCATTTACTTCAAAGTTTAGCCCTGATTCATTGACGTGAGGCCCCAGTACTTTGATGCCGGCACTCTTACACTCTTCCATGAAGAAACTTACTTTCTCAATGTTGCTCTGGTTATGCGTGAGCACAGAGGCCATGTATTCTGCAGGGTAGTTGGCTTTTAAGTATCCCGTGTGATAGGCAACGACCGAATAGCACGTACTATGAGATTTGTTGAATGCATAGGCGGCAAAAGCTTCCCAGTCTTTCCAGATTTTTTCAAGCTTTTCTTCCGGATGACCTTTTTCCTTCGCTTGCTCTACAAACTGAGGCTTCATCTTATCCAGCACGGCACGTTGCTTTTTACCCATCGCTTTACGCAATACGTCAGCCTCACCTTTCGTAAATCCGGCTAGTTTTTGTGAAAGAAGCATTACTTGCTCCTGATAGACGGTAATTCCGTATGTTTCTGCCAGGTATTCTTCCATATCCGGCACATCGTACTGGATTTCGGATTTCCCATGTTTCCGATTGATAAACTCAGGAATGTATTCCATCGGACCCGGACGATACAGAGCGTTCATGGCAATAAGGTCTTCCAGTTTATCGGGCTTTAACGCGCGAAGGTGTTTCTGCATCCCGGGAGACTCAAACTGAAACGTTCCATTAGTCTCGCCTCGCTGGTAGAGATCATAAGTCTTTTGATCATTCAGAGGAACTTCGTCAATATCGATCTTGATACCATGACGCTTCTCTACATTCTCAATGGCGGTCTTAATTATGGACAGGGTTCTTAATCCCAAAAAGTCCATTTTCAACATGCCGGCATCTTCAACAACACTGTTGTCAAACTGGGTTACGAACAGGTCAGAGTCTTTGGCTCGGGCCAATGGGACGAACTTGGTGAGATCATCGGGAGTGATAATAACTCCACAGGCATGAACTCCGGTGTTACGAAGCGATCCTTCCAGGACAACTGCCTGGTTGAGTACCTGAGAATTAAGTTCTTTGCCATGGCGCATGCGCTCAAGGTCGGGCACCTCACCCCATATTTTGGCAAACTTAACTCCCGGTTTTTCGGGTACGAGCTTGGCGATCGCATCTGTGTCAGGCAGTGGGAGCTCCATCACACGGCCCGCATCCCGAATCGCCGACTTGGGTGCCATGGTGCCATAAGTGATGATCTGCGCTACCTGGGTAGCACCATATTTGTCCACCACATATTTTATAACACGTTCGCGACCTTCGTTATCAAAGTCAATATCAATATCGGGAAGTGATACCCGATCCGGATTCAGAAACCGCTCAAATAGTAAGTCATAAGCAATCGGGTCCACATTGGTAATCCCAATACAATAGGCAACGGCAGACCCAGCTGCCGATCCACGTCCCGGCCCTACGGATACACCCATCTCTCGGGCTTTACTGGTAAAGTCCTGTACAATGAGGAAGTACCCGGGATACCCGGTCTTCTCAATAGTCGCTAATTCAAAATCCAATCGCTCCCGGATTTCGTCGGTTATTTCTTTGTAGCGTTTCTTTGCCCCTTCATAGGTAAGGTGGCGTAGAAATGCGTTTTCTCCACGTTTGCCACCATCAGCTTCATCCTGAGGATCTTCAAACGCTTCAGGAATTTCGAATTTGGGAAGCAGAACGTCTCGTTCCAGTTTGTACTCTTCGATCTTGTCGATGACTTCAGAGATGTTCTCAATGGCTTCAGGTAGGTCGGTGAAGGCCGACTTCATTTCCTCCTGACTTTTGAAGTAGTACTTGGAGTTTTTTAGTCCAGGTCTAAAACCACGTCCACGTCCAATCGGCGTACTTTGCTTTTCGTTTTCCTTGATACAGATAAGTACGTCATGGGCTTTGGATTCTTCTTCTCCCAAATAGAACAGCTCATTTGCCGCGATGACCTTGATGTTGTATTTGTTGGCAAAACCAATCAAGACTTCATTTAGGTGATTTTCTTCGTCCAGACCATGACGGTTGATTTCCAGGTAGAAGTCATCTCCGAACAAGTCCAGCCACCATTGCAAGGCCTCTTCTGCCTGGTGCTCACCCACGTTGAGGACAAGGTTGGGAATTTCTCCAGCCAGTCCACCACTGGTGGCAATTACTCCTTCCCGGTACTCCTCGATTAAGGCTTTATCGATTCTGGGGTACAGGCCATAAAGACCCTCCATATAGCCCAGAGAAGATAGTTTGATGAGGTTTTCGTATCCTTTCTTATTCTTAGCAAGCAAGACCTGCTGGAATCGACGATCCGGATCATCCTTCGTAAACTGTAGCCTCTTGCGGTTTTCTGCCACAAAGAATTCACAGCCGACAATCGGTTTGATTCCCTGAGCCAGAGCTGATCGCACAAACTTGAAGGCACCGAACATGTTGCCCAAATCGGTCATGGCCACAGCTGGCATGTCCAGCTCTTTAGCTTTCGCTACAATGGACTCTACATTGGGTGTTGCCTGTAACACAGAAAACTGGGAGTGCACATGAAGGTGACAGAAAGGCCCTTTGATGTCTTCAACAGCAACACTCTTGTCTGTGAGTTTACCATCGGATTTTTCCCGTGCCCAGGCGAAATTGGCGGCTTCCAGATCAGGGGCTTCGTAGTTGATTTTGGAAGCTTCGGTATCATCGTGAGTAGGGATGATCTTTCTGCGCAAACATTCAATGAAGGCGTGAGCAGTAGCGTCTACATCATAAGCAGCATCATGCGCATCATCAAATGGCTTTCCAAATAGTTTTTCGTAGAGCTCAATGAGCTTTGGCATTTTGAGTCGGCCATTGCCAAGTCGTATGTCGCAAAACTCTTTGGTGTCTAATCCAGTGTCTACATTGGGATAACCTTCCAGGAGGTTTTCCTGCTCCATGCGCAAGTATTCCGCCCCGATGATTTTGTTGTCAAACTCGATGTTGTGACCAACCAGCACTTCCGCTTTTCTGACATCCTCGGAGAAGATGTCCAAAACCTCTTTTAAGTCTTTACCAACCTCTAGTGCACGGTCCGTGGAGATGCCGTGAACTTTCTGAGAGTTGAAGGGAATGGTAAACCCTTCAGGTTTGATAATGTGATTTCCTTGAGAGAGTAATTTTCCTTCCGGACCATGAAGCTGCCAGGCGATCTGGACAAGTCGGGGCCAGTTATCAAAATCAGTGAGCGGGGCATTTTGATTTCTGGGTAAACCAGTGGTCTCGGTATCGAAAACTAAATACATGCAGTGTGGTGGTTACAATCTGAATTGGAAATACAAATTAACAAAATGGGAATTGAAAAAGAGGATGAAAAGGAACTTTTGATACTACGTACGTATTTTATATATTTAACGTACATCAGTAACAGGTCATGGCATTAACAGCAACGGAATTAAGGAAGAATATCTATAAACTATTGGATGAGATTCTGGAAACAGGAAATCCATTAGAGATAGAGCGTAAAGGAAAGAGGTTACGTATTTTCCCAGATGAACCAAAATCAAAGCTGGATAACCTAAAAAAAAGAAATGTGATAGTAGGAGATCCTGAGGACATCATTGATACGAATTGGGAAGGGGAGTGGAAGCCGTTTATTTAGACACTCACGTAGTAGCATGGCTGTATTCTGGTGATCTAACCAGATTTTCAGAGAAAACCATCGAGTTGATGGAAGGTAGTACGTTGTATTATTCTTCCATCGTGAAACTAGAATTGAAATACCTTCAGGAAATTGGTCGTTTGCGAGTTTCGCCAGAAGCAATGCTGGGTGATCTGCAAAGCGAGATCGGGTTGGAGCTTAGGGATAGCGCTATTCAACAGTTGATTTATGAGGCTAATAAATTATCCTGGACTCGTGATCCTCTTGACCGATTGATTACTGCTCAGGCATCTGTTCTGCATCTACCTTTGGTAACAAAGGATAAAACCATACACAGGCAGTATGGTGATATCCATTATCAGTGAGTTGATGTATAGGTCAGAGAAAATCACTCATTTCTCAATGAACTAACAGGGTTAGCTCTGGCAGCTTTCCAGGATTGTATGCTCATCGTGAGCCATGCAATGAAGCAGGCGGAAAGACCAGCAACTAAAAATACCCACACGTTGATGGATGTTCGATAGACAAAATCGTCCAGCCATGCCTTCATGGCAAAGTAAGAGATCGGACTGGCGATCAAGAATGAAATAACCACCAACCGTATAAAGCTAAACGAAAGCTTGTTGACAAGATGAGCGACTGAAGCTCCAAGCACTTTCCGTATGCCTATTTCTTTGCGCTTTTGCTCTGCAGTAAATGAAGCTAACCCAAAAAGTCCAAGACAGGCAATGAAGATGGCCAGAAAGGCAAACACCCCAAATATTCTCCCAACCTTTTGCTCACTGGCATAAATGCGATCAAATCGCTCGTTCATAAAGCTGTAAGAGAAGGGTTGTCCCGGTGCCAGCTCGTCCCACAATTGTGTCAGGTATTTGATGGTTGCTTCTGTTTCTGAAGTTTCCATTTTGAGCGCAACATATCCTGTACGTTTTCCAATATGAAAAACCAACGGACTAATATTTTGTCGTAATGATTCGTAATGAAAGTCCTTTACGATTCCAATCACTTTGTAGTTTTCAGCATACATCGAATCCTGATCTCCTCCATGTGTGGAAATGTAATCGTTCACCTTGACATTCATCTGATTGGCTGCCGATTGATTAAGAATGGCTGCAGTCGAGTCAGTCGGGTAGTCCTTAGCGAATGCTCTACCTTCAATAATCTCCATATCCAGTGTATTGAGGTAGTCATAGTCTATGTAATGATTGCTTAGGATATGTGTTTCGCTTGTATTTACGTTTTTGCCGGGATAGTAGACATTGTTGTTATTGGAAGTTCCCACGGGTAAAAAACTTGCAACGGTGGCTGATTGTATTCTCGAGTCACGCAATGCCTCGTTTTTAAATGCCTGGACATTATCCCTGAGAATCCAGGCATCGTTGATCATGATGATTTGATCTTTGTCAAAGCCAAGTTTTTTATTCTGAATGTAAGAGAGCTGATTGAAAACAATAGCGGTCCCTACAATCATAATGATAGAGACTGTAAACTGCAACACCACCAATACACTGCGGATGCTTCCGCTTTTGAAACCCAGGTTGAGTTTGCCCTTGAGTGTTTCAGCTGGACGAAACTTGGATAAATAGAACGCTGGATAGCTTCCTGATAAAAGTCCCACCACGATCATGATGATGGTCATAATACCGATAAAGTCTTTAGAGAATAACTGTGACATGCTGATTTCCTTTCCAGCCAAATCATTAAAATAGGTAAGAAGGAAGGCAGCTAGCGCAAAAGCAACGATGGTAGAAATGAAGGAAATCAGCATGGCCTCTGAAATAAACTGGCGAATGAGCTGACTTCTGAATGCTCCCATTACCTTGCGAATACCCACTTCTTTGGCTCGGTTGGCTGATCTGGCGGTGGCGAGGTTCATAAAGTTGATACAGGCCAATATGAGAATAAACAGGCCGATAGCTGAGAAGATATAAACGTATTTAATGTCTCCATTGGCTTCAAGTTCACCTAGTTTGTCGCTGTACAAGTGAATATCAGCAAGGGGTACCAGAAACAAGCCGGCGTAATCACCCTGTGCTTCAAACTGATCCATGCTTAAATTCATGAACTGTTTGATTTCAGGCCCTATTTTCGAGTCTATCAGGTCAGGAAACTTCGCCTCCAGAGCTTGAGGAGAGGTGCCTTCCTTTAGCTTGAGGTAAGTGTTGAAATTAAAACTCATCCACATGCTCATTTTGGCTTCATCACGATCCAGCATGGTCAGCATCATACTGAAATGAAAGTGATTGTTAGCGGAGAAGTCTTTGTAAACTCCAGTCACCTCATAATCCTCAGTGCCATCTAAGACGACCATTTGTCCTACAGGATTTTCATTGCCAAATATTTTTTTTGCTGTTGTCTCATCCAGTACCAGCGTCTTTGGACGATCAAGGCAGGTTTCAGGATCTCCATAAATTAAATCTTGTCCCCAGAAAGTGAAGAAATTTGGGTCTGCATAAATCGCGTTTTCTTCTTTGAAGGTGAGTTCTTGACCTTTGCGTTTAACAAACCAGTTTCCAGTAGAGCGGAACCGAAAAGCATCAACTACTTCTGGATAATCAGCCTTCATGGTTTTGGCGGCAGGAGCGCTCATAAGGGCTGTGATGAATTCATTTCCATTCACAGACCCACTAAAGTCCATGCGGTAGATTTGCTCAGTGTAAGGTGACTGCTTGTCATAGCTGAACTCATCGGCTACAAAAAGAGCAATGAATAGAAAACACGTTAGGCCTATTGACAGACCCAAAATGTTGATAATGCTGTAGAATTTTTGCTTTCTGAGATTTCTGAAAGCGACAGTAAGGTAGTTGCGAATCATGATCCTTTTAGTTTGAGTTAGATGAGTTGATCTTTAGGTTACATCACTTTAGATGCACACAATAGGTGAGTGGTTGCATTATGTGGAAATAAACCTGATTACTGTCTATTAAATGGTATTATGCATTACAAGGTTGTGATTTCAGCAAAAGTGTTGATGAAAGGTGGTTATAGGGGATAGTTGGTAGTTAGTTATTCTTTGTTCTTCTTTAATTCAAGCTTTTCGAACTCGGGGTGGTTGAGAACGATTTTGTTGTATTCCAGAATGTGTTGATCTTTTTTACCTCGACGAATGTTCACCCGATTAAACATAGGAATGCCATTGCCATAATTCCAGTCCTCAAAATGAACACAAATGACTTCACCTTTTTTGTATGGATTTGCCTGAGCAATTCCAGCCATTAGGTTGCTTTCTTTGTCAAAAAACAATCGAACAGGTAGTCCTAGATGGTCTGATCCAATCAGCTGAGAGCACTTTTGGTCGAAGAAAGTAGTGTCCTCAAGTTGTTTGAGACCAAAATAACGCTTATCAGGCTGTAGCATCATTTCATGAAACTCGTGGGCTTTTAATACGGCTATTACGGCATTGGAAAGTGGCCCTAGGGACGTGAGAGAAGTGTCCAGTCCATAGCCTTTGCTTTTGGTTTTGATCAGCGCATAAAAAGGGTTTGGTTTGTACTCATAATCTTGGAGGAAAAGCAGGTAATCGTCAGATGTAGAAGATTTGGTGACGGTTTGATAGCGTCCCTCAGGACCCATGCAATCTGCCTTTGTAGTAATGTTCTCAATTTCATCAACGTCACCAAGAGCCTGGTAATGTTTATTAATCACGTGATCAGCAGAATTACCACAGCTATAGAGTGTGACCGTAAGTAGCCCAATTAAGTAGCGCATTAGAAATTGATGTCAAATGATAGTTCCTCTCCCTGTCTATTGATAACAACCTTAGTGGCATCACCCTTATCGAAAGCCGACAAGGCTCGCATGTAGCTCATCATATTAGTCACTGTACTGTCACCCAATTGAATCACAATATCTCCTTTTTTAAGACCCGCTTTTTGCGCAGGTTTATCTTCACTAATACCATCTATGCGCATGCCTTTTCCATCAAACAAATAATCTGGGACTACACCTAAAGTTACTGTAAACCTCGGGCCTTGTTTGGACTCGTCTTTGGTTTTTTGAAATGTCAGCTTTGGTTGCTGATCAAGGCTTTGAATGATGTTTTCAATGTGAGTGGCGATTTTCAGAATACCATCAATGTTGATTTTTTCCACATCGTCTGTTGGTTTGTGATAATCTGCGTGCTGTCCAGTGAAAAAGTGGAGTACTGGGAGATCCTGCAAGTAGAATGACGTGTGATCCGATGGGCCTACACCGGACTCTTTTTTGATCACTTTAAGGCCAACCGTGTTGGATTGATCGATTACTTCTGACCAGATAGGAGCTGTTCCAGTACCATGTATGGCAATTCCCTTTGCTGTATCCAATCTACCAACCATGTCCATATTGACCATGAAATTGACATTGGAAAGATCCACCGTAGGATTTTTGGTAAAATAATTGGAGCCCCAAAGCCCTTTTTCTTCTCCTGAAAAACCGATGAAGAGTAGGTCAGAGTTTATTGAATTTGATTTGAAATAGTTTGCGATTGCCAGCATAGCGGCTATTCCGCTGGCATTGTCATCTGCTCCATTGTGAATCGCCGAATCACCTCGGTGAAGTGAAGAAAAGCTGCCATATCCCAGGTGGTCATAGTGTGCTCCGATGACCACAATATCCGAACCAGGATTATCCATTAAGGCAACAACATTTCGTCCCTCTATGCCTTGCATAGTATCTTCTGAAGACATGGCGGCCTGCTCATGTGGGTTGTCTGCATCTTTAACGAAAAATGGCTGAAAGTATCCAGATGTACCTGCAGGTTTTAGGCCAAGATCTTCAAAACGAGAAGCGATGTAAGCTGCGGCCATACGCTCTCCTTCCGTGCCCACCTCACGACCTTGTAGTGAATCACTGGCTAATACCGATAAATCTGATTTAATTTGCTCAATTGGATTTTGCTGCTGCTCGCAAGCAAGAAAAAATAACCCAAGAATAAAGAGTGAGATAAATCTCATAGTTTTGATTTAAAGAAGTCTATTAGCGAATAAAGGTAATTGTTATGAAAAACATTGTTGGTATCCTCGTTCTTCTATTAATCTATGCGTGTAACGGAACGAAGGAGCGGGAAAAGCAGGATGTGATCAGCTCAGATAATACAGATACACTGAAATACCTTGAAGAGACCCATTTAGCTAATGTGAAACAGCTTACATGGGGAGGAAATAACGCAGAGGCCTATTGGTCTTTTGGTGGTGATCAACTGATTTTTCAATCAGACTTTTCAGAGTGGGATGTTTCTTGCGATCAAATTTTCTTGTTGGATATCGCTCAGGCTTCCCCAAAGCAACGCCCAGCTATGCTGAGTACCGGACTGGGAAGGACGACTTGTGCTTATTTTTTACCTGGAGATACCACCATCGTATATGGCTCTACTCATTTAGGGGACTCTCTTTGTCCTGCTGATCCTCCACGAAGTATCAGTGGGAAATATGTTTGGCCAATCTATGATTCATATGACATCTTCGTGTCAGATCTCTCAGGTGAGATTCTTACCCAACTTACTGAAACACCTGGTTATGATGCGGAGGCTACGGTTTCACCGAAAGGGGATATGATCGTTTTTACTTCCATGCGGTCGGGTGATTTAGAATTGTACACCATGAATCTGGATGGTTCCGATGTTAATCAAGTAACGGATGAATTGGGATATGATGGAGGTGCCTTTTTCTCTCCTGATGGAGAAAAGTTGATTTTTAGGGCCTCACGACCAAAAACAGAGGAAGAGGTAAAAGTCTATAAAGATTTGCTAAGTCAGGGATTAGTACAGCCCACAGAAATGGAGCTGTTTATTTGTAATGTAGATGGTTCGGAATTAACTCAAATTACCAATTTAGGAAATGCCAATTGGGCTCCGTACTTCCATCCGTCTGGAGATAAAGTTCTGTTCTCATCCAATCATGAGTCACAGCGAGGATTTCCATTCAATCTCTATATGATCAATACAGACGGATCAGGCCTGGAACGAATCACCTTTGATGATACCTTCGATTCGTTTGCGATGTTTAGCCCTGATGGTAAAAAGTTAGTCTGGGCCTCTAATCGGTTTAACGGTGGCAACAGAGATACGAACTTGTTTGTAGCGGACTGGATAGATTAAATGGACTTTCGAATGGCTAGATGCTTCGAAAGATAATTCATTATCAGACTGATATCCGACTCATTCTGCTGTCTAAAAACCAAATTTAGTAGCTTCTCTTTCCCTTGGCCAATGTGTAGCTTAAAGGTGTAAATAAAATCCTAATATCCGTCTTTAAACGGACTGACATCACTGGTAACAATGGCCTCATCAACTTCAAGCGAAGAGATGTCATCGAAAGGGTACGTCTTAGTAACTGTGAATCCAGATTTTAAGGTGATTTCTTTCCTGGAAGTGTCAATAATTATTTTACTGGGATACCTGAATCGATCATAAATCAATGGAACACCTAGAAAAACAAGGCCACATAAAATGGTAGCGAAATGTAATCCTATATAGGTGCCAAAACCTAAGAGAATCAGGCCGATTATCCCAAAAATGATAAAAGATGCCAGACTACCTGAGTTGGGTTTTTTTAAGGTAATGGAAGTTCCATTTTCTTTCATTTTATATCCATTGTCTTTAAGTATGGATATGATGTTCGTTGTTTCGGTAGAGGCAGTCATAAGGGTAATAAGTTAATAGGCAGCCATCTAAGATATAAAAAAATCCTGTTACACTATGCAACAGGATTCCAAATATTCTTGCGATGGACCAGAAATTACTCCGTCAGCATCACTTTTCTTTCTACAGAATTGTAAGGACCAGGAATTAAATTACCATCCTTATCTAGTAATTCTAGTTTGATTGTCACTTCACCTTTCTCAAGACCTTCGATGTAGTATGGTGCCCACTCGGTTAGCAGGTGCTCTTCGCCATTGATGGATGCTCTTACTTTATTTCCATCTGGGGAAATCTCCGTGTTGAAAAGGAAAAAGTCCAGCATTAATTTTTCGGTGTCTTTCCCACTGTAAGTTCCTTTAGGTCTGCTGTAAAACAAGTGCTGCGCCATTGCGTCGAACTGAGGCTCATCCTCAGGTGGTGTTCCCACGATCAGTTCTTTAAGGACGTAAGAAGAATCATTTTTAACCGCTTCGTGGTAAGACCTTGATAAAAAAGCGAGTAGGACATGCTTGCCTTCAGGTAATTCTTTGTTGAATTCAGGTTCATAGTGAGCAGAATATGGATCATTATTCAAAATGAAATGTATGTGCTGTCCTTTACCTGAATTAGCGATTCCTCGTGCTGCAGCATCTGGTGTCTGAACGCCTAGTTCGTATTCCGTTACCTGAAAGTTAAATGCAGTTTCTCCTGGACTCAATAATGTCTCGGGAGCTGTCATTTTTAACTTAGAATTAGGGTAGTCAAAAGATACCGGCGCTTTATATACGGAGTATTTTTCAGGACCTAATTTTGTTGCCGCTTCGGTTACCGGATCGAGGTTGGACTGATCCGCTTCGGATGATTTAGGACTGCTGCAAGAAAAAAACAGAGTAGTCATTAATAGAACTAGTGCTTGCAAACTGGTACGTTTCATAAGTATGGTTTTTATTTTAGTAACAAGTAAAGGCCGCTTTGGTTATGAATCTTCCTCTTCGACCAACGATTTCAATTGTCCTTTTTCTGAGAGCATGATAGCGAGCGGCTTTAGATCGGGAATTTCTTCAAAGACCACAATCATCATGACCGTGATGGGTACACTTAAAATCATGCCCATTACACCCCATATAGCACCCCATATGGTTAACGACAGAATTACCACCAGTGAACTTATGTTTAAAGAATCACCCATTATTTTTGGTTCGATGATATTTCCGACGATGACCTGAATTAGACCTACGGACACAAGAACCATGACCATTGGAGAAAATTCCCCGAATTGGACTACAGCAAAAAACGCTGGGAAAAGCGTGGCAATCAATGAGCCTATGGTGGGAATGTAATTGAGTACAAATATCAATATAGCCCAAAAAGCTGGAGCATCTATCCCGATAAAAAGCAATGCAAAGTAACTGAGCACTCCTGTAAGTAAACTCACCAAGGTCTTCAATGTAAGGTATTTGCTGATACTATGGTCCATTTTCTGAAACAGCGCAACAATCTTTTTTTTCTTCTTTTCATCGCTGTATAGTGCGTCAAGCTTTGAGTTGAACACGGATTCTTCCAGTAATAAGAAAAGCACGTAAAGTAAGATCAAAAAGGCATCACCTAACAGCAGTGAAACATAATCAAAAAGAGCTGTGGCAGTCGCCGCGAGATCGATTTCTTTTATATATGTCAAAACCTGGTCAGTCACGTCAATTCCAGTCATATCATTGACTTGCAGCAGGCTTTTGTCAAGATTCTCTTCATAGATGTTAATGGAATCAAGCAGATCTGACATACTAACGATCAATAGCTGGAAAACCAGAAAAAGAGCCGCATTAATAACCACAAACCCAATCATGCTTTGCAACCAAATAGGACAGTTTTTTTTCAGCCAGGGGATTTGCTGAATATTCTCACGGAGTTCATGTATAATGAACCAAACCAACAAAGCGATAATGAATGGTATGGCATAATCTTTAGAGAAGACAAGAATGGTTGTAATCCCGATAATAGTTAACACGAGGTAAGCTATTTTACTGAGATCAAATTGTTTAGTCAGCATTTATGGTCAAGTGGTTTTTTGATTGTACGGTTAAAGCTATCTAAATTTCAGATCTTTGGTTAGTACCCTGTTATGAAAATGCTAGATTATTAAATTATGAATAGAATGTAAAAAATACTTCAACAAGGAAGCTTTAATTTAATATTATTCAAAATAGAACAGCATTATTGTTAAGAATGTAATAAAAATGGATATATACCTAAAACAAGGTATAGCGACTCAATTATATTTTTCTTAGGTTTGTTGTGGTTTAAATAAGAAGCCGCCTATTTCCCTTCTTTGTCTAAACCGCCTAAATAGATTTTCAACCCTAACCATTTACACTTATGCGAAAATGTGTTTTGGTTTCTTTGGCCCTTTTATTCGGCTGCAGTACCCTTTTTGCCCAGGATGATTCTGGGGGAGGCTACTTCGATGCTGGAAATATGGCTTTTGAAATCGCTGGTAGTCCATTTGAGGGAAACGGATCCTCCAATGGAAAACTACTAAGTTTTGGCTCGTTTAGAGCCAGGTATGCTGTTACCACGACTATCGTCCCAAGACTGGGAATGAATATGAGTCTAGACAATCATCAAGTGTCACCTGATGTAGTCGTAAATAACAGTATGTATGAGGTGGCTCCCGGATGTGAATACCACTTTAGAATAGAAGGTGGATTTAGATCTTATGCAGCTCTTGATGGCCTTTTTGGCCAACGATTTGCTTCTTTGGAGTCGACTACTCAGCCATCGGTTAATGGAGCAGTTTATGTTCCTTCTTCATCTTTATCTGAAGTCGATGAGCTACGTAGAGGCTACATGATGTACGGAGCTCAAATTGGGTTTGGAGCCGACTACCATTTTAGTTCCAACTTTTATGTAGGAGCAGAAATTGGGTTTCGATTGGTTCAGTATCAGTACGACGATATTGAATTAGATGGTGAGTTATTTCAGGCAGGCGTTCAGCAGAACACCGCAGCAATTAACACCATGAACTCGATTCGAATAGGATTTAAATTTCTTTAATTAAATCACTGCAAAGATGATAAAACATTACACAAAATATATAATACCGAACGCGAGGATGCTGCTTGTCACTATGATCAGCTTTTTTGCTTTTGTCGCTGCGGGGCAATCGTTTACGATTACCTCCGTCAGCACGCCGGATAATACTTTTTATTATCCTTATGAGGAAATCGATGTGACGTATGCATCAGATTATTCTTGGCCTACGGAAAAAACATTCTATTTAGTATTGGATGTGAATGGAGATGGTGAATACTCTGAGGGAGATCACTTACTCGATTCTGATAATTCTTCGTCGGGGACACTTTCTGGTATATTACCAAATGATCCTGCAACTTATAATCTTTTAGTAGTAGCTGGTAACGACGGTGACCCTGGAAGCGATAGTGAGTTGTCTGATACCCAGGTGAACTCATTCACTTTAACCAGATCTGGAACTGATGAACTTGTTTATCCACTTAACTTTGATCTGTTAAATACAGACCGTTCCATAACATCTGCATTAGATAATTATGATGATGGGTACGAATATACGATTTTCGTTAGCTTAGATGCCGACAGTGTTACTTCAAGCAATCCAGTGACACTTGAATACATCGTTGGAGACGATACCACGGCTATGAGTGATGTAGAAGGTAATTCAGAATTCACTGCATCTACCGATACCTTAGTTTTCGAACTGCCTGCAGGAGCATTAATGGCAGATGTTAGATTCAGACTAAGCCAACAAGGAGGCGACACGCTAGCAGCGGACACGCTCGAATGGGCTGTTAATGATATGCGTATTCAATCAAACGATGATTCATTCATTCGCTATGGAGTAGTAAACAATGGTGGATTCACTACGACTTCACCGACCATTGCACTTGGTAGTGACACATTGAGTGTCTATGTTGGAGAAGACATTGGCATAGCGTACGAAGGTCTAGGATATACCACTGGTTCTACCTTTTACCTGTATTCGGGTGATATTACCGATCCTGAAGATCGAATTATTTACGGTTCGAGCACAGACTTGGAAGATAGTTTAACAGGTACATGGCCTTATGCTGATGAAGATATTGATCTATTCATAGCTGGTTATTATGGCAACATCGATACACCTGAGCTTGATTTTGATGCCGATACGCTAACTGTTTTAGGATCAGACGAAAGCACTTACAATATGCAGTTTGATCTTAGTGGTGTAAGAAATGCATTAACACCTTCATTGGATATTTCAGGTGAAGAATACGGAACACTGGAACTTACACTAAGTAGCAACGGAGCTACCTTTACTGATGCCAATGCGTTGGTTGTAGCCTACAATACAGGAAGCGGTTGGGTGTCTATCGATTCATTGACTGGCAACTTCAATACGAATTATGAATTCGAGATTACGAATGATATGGTGTCGTCTTCTACTACTTTCAGAGTGCGTCAGGCAAATACAGCCAATGCCGCAGGAAGTAATGATTGGGCATTGGGTAATTTCGATGTGAAACTACACGAATTACAGAATTCGGTGGCAGTGAGCAACCCTGGTAACTATCCTAACTTCTACAGTATAAACGTTCAAACGGTATATGAAGTAACTGATGAAGATGATACAGTAGCAATTACAGAAGCATACCCTGGAGATCAAATCTTAGTCTACGCTACAGTGAATGGATTTGATTTGGATGCAGATTCGGTGAATTTTGCAGTTGTTATAGATGGTAGTTATTTGCTGGAGAGTACGACGATTAATTCTGATACTGATGCGGATTCTCTACTTATTTCGGGTACCATTCCTGCTGATATAGTTTATGATACTGACCGTGATGTTCAGGTGAAACTTTACTCAGGAAGTAGTGCTGTTATAGGGTTGAATGTTAATGTGTTTAATGATTATGATGCTGAAGAAGATGACTCTGAAATCTCATTTATGGGCGGTGAGTACGATTCAGGATCAAAAAGCGTCACTTTCGAAGATGCTGGAGACAGATGGCTAACAACTCCTGCGATTAATATTCCTACTTCAGATGGCTTAACAATTGATTTCACACTAAAAAGAGAAAATTCAGTAAGAAGCCCTGATGGTACTGGGGTTGTTTTCGAGTATTCCACTGATGGAAGTACTTATACCGAGATAGATACTTACAGCATTAACGCTGCAGGTTCATCTGGTACGACTTACACACTGGAGGACGGTGAACTATCTGGTGTAGAAGGTTCGTCTGTGTCATTCCGTTTTAGACAAGCTTCAAATAATGGAGCAGATCTTGATAAATGGACACTTAGCAATATTGTTTTCACTAATGGCACGACAATTGTTAATTATGAATACCTGGAATACAACAGTACAGATTTAGATATACTGGAGCCTGTTATTACTCTCGAGGCATTTGATGATTCTGAGGAATACTATCCAGGTGAAGATCTCGAGGTAGTGTTTAGTACCGACGGTATTTTCCCATCTGGTACAGAGTATGAACTACTTGTTGATAATGGAATTCAGCTTGTTTTTGGTGAGTTTACTACATCTGGTACACATACTGTTACTGTTCCAGCACTTGTTGAAGGTGTTTACTCCAATATCAAAATTGTTGCAGACAATGATGAACAAACAGAATCTAATACTGTAAACCTTACCATTAATGGAGTTGAGATCACCAATTTGAATGTCACTTCGTCTGAATCTACTACAGATGGTGATTATGAGTTTATCTACCCTGGTAATGAAATTACCGTATCCTATAATACGGTAGGTGAAATAGGAGATGGTGTGTTGGCTTATCTTGAAGTCTATGATGGAAATGAGGAAGAATATGTTATTCTAGAGGATAGCATAACAGTGGGTGATGCTATAACTACTACGCTTCCGATAGGATTGGATTACACGGAGAATGGACCAGAAGATGGAGATCCAGGTCCTGACTTCAGACTCTCATTAAAGGATATGAGCGGGGTTGTTTCGTTTACTACGGATGACAATACCTGGAATAATACTACCTTAATTTCAGGTGAGCGATTCCCTCTTGATGATAGAGAAGGACATCAAGCTAGTAACTACTTTTACAATAACTCCTCTACCCGTTCTGCGCAATCCATACCATATAATTTCAAGAATGGTGGGACCGTAGATTTTGATTTGAGACTTCTCGGCACTAGTTTTTATAATCAGGACCAACCAATTTATCTACAATATTCAACGGATGGAGAAACCTGGGAAGAGCTGGAAGAGGGAACTATAGAAAATACTACAGCGGATATTTTTCCTGATGAGATTGAAATTCCAGAAGAGGCTTGGATGGACAGTGTTTATGTTCGGTTTATCTACAATGAAGATGAACTTGTTTCAGGTAGTAGTAACTTGATCTATTTCTACGGTTTTGAAGTGAATTACTACATGTCTGATCCAATTGCTGAAGAAGAGTTTGATCTTGAGGATGTCTCTGATCTAAACCTTGAATACTTATCTATCGCTTTGGCTACTCTGGAAGAAACGGAGTTCAGACTAGGTGAAGAGTTTAATTTAGAATACAATGTAGACGGACCATTCGGAGATGATGTTGATTTTGCCATAGTGCTTAATGAAACAGTTTCGGGTGAATATAGAGTACTTGCTGAATCTGACGAGACTGGTGCTGTAGATGCCACGGTAAATGCGCCATCGCTAGAGTTTGGTGATGATAGCCCTAACTATGAATTAGTTGTTTATCCATTCATTAAAACTTCAGAGGATGATACTTACCGTGCAGCTACTGTTACCGAGGAATTGGATTCTGAGGATGATTTCATAGCTATATCTGGTAGAGACACCAATGAATCAGGTTTTTCAGGTGTCATCACGTTTGAAGAAAAGGGAGAAAGATTCCTTACTACCAGAGCACTGGATCTGGAAGATTTTGGCGACATCACCTTAAATTTTGATTTCACTTTTAGTGGATTGGAAGGCTCAACATTGGTTCTTCCTGTTTTAGAAGTTTCTACAGATGATGGAGCTACTTTTGAGGCTATTCCTGTGACAGATGCTACTTATGAGGAAGAAGGTTTAGTATACCCAGGAGGTAACTATAGTGTAGAGGTGGATGAAATGTATCACACTTCTGCTACTCATTTTAGATGGAGACAGCCAGTAAATGGTGGTAACGATGCGCATATTTGGACACTGAACAACATATCTGTTGATAAAGGTGAAACAAATGTCTTTAACCCTGCAGCCTACAATACCATTGGAATGAATCAGGCCATTACGTTAATTGGTCCTGATTTTGACGATTTTGTTTGGGCACAAGCGGATAGTTCTGATGCAGTATTTAATGGAGAAGATTTTGAGTACAGCTTCATAGTTGATTCTTCTAAAATAGATGAAACGACATTCCCAGATGGAACACAGTTCATTTTTACATTAGAAGATGTTAGAGATCCTGATACGGATGAGGATTATGTTCTTGCTACTACTTCAGATTATGGTACTGGTACAGCTTCCATACCTTTCTATGTTGAAAACGGGACATATAATGTGTATGCTGTTGCCGAGTACACTGTTGAGAATGAAGAAACTGGCGAAGAAGAGACCATAATTCTCGATGAACAGGTTGTCGCTAGTTTGGACATATTCTTAAGAGTTGTTAAAACTACTTTAGAATTTGACGAGAGTGATGTTTTGTACGCTGGTAATTCGGCTACTTTCAGTATTGACGTTGAGAATGACGAGACGGTTACTGGTGGGTTGGATGATTTGTTTGCTAACCTTTTGGTAATCGATTTTGATGGGTCTGATGACTTGTTGCTTGCCACTCAAACGGGCACTGATGACATTACAGTTGATCTGCCTCCACATTTAAGAGGCGATGATTATGAATTCCAGATTAGACTTACTGAAGGAACAGCATTAGGTGAGGCTGGAGATATAGCGGATTTCGATGGAATGGGTGATAGTGAGTCGCTGACCCCAGAGGACTTCTTAAATGGAGAGTTCGTTACCATGGTTGAAACCAATGACTTCTATGAATATAACTTCGGAAGTTACGATGTAAATAGGCTTATTACATGGGACTATGATTTTGACCCTGTACTTGCGGAGAGTGAAGTCGCTAATGAACGTTTGGCTCTACATTACTCGACTGATGGCGGTAATACGTGGAGTTATTATACAAACTGGTCAGGTCCGAATACGGGTTCTTATTCTGTAAACCTCAACAACTTCATTAATGGAGGAGGATACAATGATCCAGCAGGAACAGGTTGGGAACGTGTTCGTTTCAGATGGAGTGCCGTAGATCCATGGGGTGATGGCTATTCTAATCCACAGGAAAGAGGCAGTCGGATTGAATTGACGAATATTGAAATAGCCGGACAATTCACCAGCCTTGAAGATAATTCAACTTATTTCCCTGATGGTGGATCCACATACGGTCCGGTATTTGAGAATGATTTCGGAAGAGGTTTAATGACCACCAGAGATTTCGAAACAGGTGAGTTGGGTAATTACGCGTTAATCTCATTTGATCTAAGCTTCGATGAAGAACTGACAAACATGGCAGCTAATCAGGTGTTGATCTTGGAATACTCTACGGATGGCGGATCTAGTTATACGGAAATTGCATCTTTACCAAATCAGGATGTTTATGATGACTTGTATGACGGTGAAGAAATGGCCATTGATGATGAGTCATTCGAGTTTCCGGTTACAGATGATATGAAGTCGTCCACCACTAGATTTAGGTTCCGTCAGGAGGAGAGAAATAACATTGATGTTGTAATTTCCAATGTTAGCTTCCTACCAATCAAGACACTTCCGTTTGATTATGTGAGTGATGAGAGATACGTAGCAAATCAAGTACTTTTGGTGACTTCCATTGGAGCATCGGAGGTGTGTTTTAATACCGAAGCAACCATTGATTACGAACTGAGAGGTAAACTAGGAGACATGAACCTGGTGACAATCGAAGCAGAAGGTGAGTCCTTAGGTTCATTTGATATTGATGATGAGTTCACCATTTCAGATGCGACTGGGACATTGACTTTCAGCATTCCTACTGGTACCCTGTCAATGAGTGATAACAACGATTTCGTAAAATTCAGATTGCTCTACGAAGATGAGACAAATGAAGACTACACGATTTCTGAAACTTCTGGAGATCTTTCAGAGCAATATGTCGAATTGGTTGCTCCAATAAATCTTAGCGCATCGTTCTCTGTTGCAGTAGGAGCTGGTTCGGATATTCGAGAATGTGATCCGGAGGAAGTCATCGTGTCCATCAATAGTCCACAGAATTATTTCATGTATGAAATATATAATGTGGAGACTGATGAGGTGCTTGGTACTCTTACTTATGATCCTGAGGAAGATAATGAAATTGAATTAGGTTCATTCACTGAAGAGGTTATATTAGATATGCGGATAACTAGTATGTCTTCGGAAGGTACACTTACGTGCAACACAAGAGAGACAAACACGAATCCGGTCACGGTTGAATATCTTGAGACATTCAAACTATTTGTACACGATGGAACATCATGGGAAATTGTTGAAGCCGATATGAACGATTCCTTGATCGTTTGTGCTGGATCGAGTTCAGGATTGACATTCGATGTTTACCGAGATGAGGACAACACAGTTAATCCAGACATGATCGAATGGTTCAGAGATGATCTAAATACGTCCGTATCTAGCAATGCCACAATTTCAGGAATATTAGAGGCAGGAGATTATTTCGCTAGAGTAACTGATGGTAATTGTACATACATCACTGAAAGTTTCAGAATAGTTGAGGCTGAAGTGCCAGATGCACCTGAAATCACAGTGGTAAGTGGTGACCTCACCACTTGTGATGGTAGCGTGGAAGTGGAGCTTTCCGCTCCTGATGGGTTTGCTTACTATTTGTGGTCTAATGGGGAAACTACCCAGACCATTACAGTAGAAGAGGAGGGCACTTTTGATGTGCAAGTCGGTAATACCTTTACATGTTTGTCAGAAGAGTCGGAAGAAGTGGAGATTGAAACGATTGATAAAGTAGAATTCCGACTATATAACACTGATATTCAAACGGTAGTAACCGAT
>JAMWZA010000095.1 GCA_024305105.1 Marinoscillum sp. | reverse complement strand
GCATTTGTGAAGCGTGCCGGTCTGCCGGTAGGAGAGGAGCTTATTGGTCAAAAACTGATGTTTGGAAGTGATCCGGAAAATACAAAATACCCAATCATCGGAATTATCAAGAATGCGAATCGAGGTTCTCTGAAACATCAGGTAGAACCAACTGGATATTTCTATGAACCGACCTTGAGTAGAACACTGGTTAAGTTATCTGGCAACTCAGTGAGTGAAGGTGTAGAGCATGTGGAGGAAGTATGGACTGAATTTTTCCCTAACTCCGCTTTGGAGTACAGTTTTTTAGATGATCGATTCAATGATCTTTATGCCAATGATCAAAAGTTTGGGGCCGTTTTTGGAGCCTTTTCCGGGTTTGCTTTGCTGGTCGCTATTCTCGGTCTCTTCGGGTTAAGCTCATTCATGGCATCTCAGCGTACCAAGGAAGTCGGTGTGCGAAAAGTACTTGGAGCTTCCATTGCGCATATTGTGAGCTTGTTTTACAAGGAATTCTTAATTCTAATTGGTTTGGCTGCCATTATAGGTACACCGGTGGTCTTTTATTCGATGGATCAGTGGTTGGCCAGTTACGCCTATAGAATCAGTTTTCCATGGCTTTTTGTGATTCTGTCTTTGGTGTTGATTGTTATCTGTGCTTTTCTCACCGTAGGCTATCAAGTTTGGCGAGTAGCTATTTTAAATCCAGCCAAAACGTTAAAATATGAGTGATCAGGCTTTTTGCAGTTCTGGTTCTATGGCTGGACTATATCGACTGACTATCAATAAGATCAATGAAATCAATGTGCAGCTGACCATGGCAATCGCCATGGTTGGTGTACTATCTCCATGCAGGTAGCTGATTAATCCGGAAGTCAACACTCCGGCGATCATTTGGATACTACCCATTAGTGCAGCACTTCTGCCTGCTTCACCAACAAACGGTCTCAATGCCAGTGCTTGTGTGTTTGGATTGAGTATGCCAAGCATAAACAAGTACAGGAAGGTACTGATGAGCGTCAGAGCTGGCCCTGCCAGGTGCATGTAGCTCAAAATCAATAGACTAGCCGCCACTCCAAGTTGCAATGAAACCGACCTTAACGAAGCAGAAAGTTCATTGTGTCGCTTGAGTATAAGTCGGTTTACCTGGCTGCCAAGGATGAAGCCCGACGCATTGAATGCAAACGCCCAACCATATTCTGTATCTGAGAACCCCAACCGCTCCATAAACTCAGCTGGAGAACCTGTGAGGTATGCGAAAAGTCCTGCATAGGCAAAACTTCCAGCAATCGCATAGAGTACAAAGCTTCTGTGTTTTAGTACTTTATGGTACTCGGACCAGATATTCTTCATTTTCAGCGAAATGCTGTCGTCCGGGCCTTTGGTCTCTGGTAATAAAAAGATGATCATGAGCAAATTTGCCAGCGCGATCAGAACCATCATTCCGAATACCCAGGGCCATCCGAGCCAGCTGTTGATAAACCCACCGACTGTGGGAGCGATGATCGGGGCAACACCCATGACCAGAACCAGTTGTGAGAATGTTTTGGCAATCTCATCGCCGGAAAACACATCTCTCACGATAGCTCTACTAATCACCATGCCTGAACAACCACCAAGAGCCATTAAGAATCGAAAAACAACCAATGAATCAAGTGACCAGGAAAATGCACATCCCAGCGTTGCGGTGATGTAAATGAGGTATCCAACAATGAGCGGCTTTTTACGACCAAAACGGTCTATCAGAATGCCATAGAACATTTGTCCGATAAACAATCCAGCGAAGAAGCTGGTCAAAGAGTATCCTACTCTGGCCGTGTCGGTGTGTAAGTCATCCGAAATGCTTTGGAAGGCTGGGAGGTACATGTCGATGGAGAATGGCCCCAACGCCATGATCGACCCTAATATGATGAGTAGTGAAAATTTCTTTTTTGACATGTTTGCTTGTCTGAATTACTTCTAAATCTACCAGCATCATTTTGGGTATTGCAAAGCTACGAGCATTAGGGGTGTACTCATAGTAATCCAGTCCAAACACGAAGGATTCTGTTATGGTTCGGCTAATTAGAGATTAAGGGAAATGTATTTCAATATGGTTTGGTTGGCTTGGAACAGTCCAATCTAGCGATGCAATTCTAGTCGATGGTGAGCGTCTCAGGGCCTTCTGTTTTTTCAATGTGACAGCAGTCTTTTGCGACAACATAGTTCGCTTCAACCACTAACTCACCTTCTTTCCATCCTCTAAACTGCAACTCGCTACCTTCTGACGAAATGAGATCTATTTCAGAATCCGTCACCACCACATGGTAAGGAATGGAAGAAAACCCAGACTGTAAGTAGTTTTGACTATAGATAAGCTCACTTTTCAGATAAGTTTTCGAACTATCCAGATGGACAGGCTCGCCTTCAGCGTCTTTAAGTTCAAGCCACACCATTCGAAACTCCTCAGTACACAGGACTTTACCTTCGCAGGAGAGTTGATCATCTTTGCATGAGTAAAACGTAACGGCAAAAAGTAAGGAAGTAAATAGTAAATATCTCATATGTAAACTGACACAGCTTACTTTCAATTGGTTTAAATCTCCAGCTCGGCGGCCCTCAAAAGGTTTTTGTAAGCAGTGAGTTCTTCCACCAACTCAAGCTCTCCTGCGATGCTGTCTTTAAAAACAACGTACTTGATGTCTACATCCGCCTTGGACCATTTCATTTGATACCTGTTGAACTTTTGATTGATCAGATTGCCTTCCGCTGTTTTCAGGACAATCTTTTCAGATCGGGACAGCTTGTAAGTGGTGTCATTCAAGGCTTTAAACCTAAATCCGCCATAGGCTTTCATGAGATCATTACTAATATCAGAATCTAACTCGTACTTCTTTTTGCACAGCGTGCCGTCAATAAAATACAAGGTCAGTCTGTTGACGAGTGTACTGGAGATGTAAAGTTCCGGATTTTCTACGATGTAAAATTCTGCACGATCGTCAAAGAACTTACCATACAAATGCTCCTGATTCACAGACATTTGTTCTTTGGTAGAGCCAATTTCTACTTGAATGAGACTAAAAGTAGTAGCCTTATCGAGATTTGCTTTTTTACCCCTTTCAGTAAGTCCCTTTTTTATGGGAGCTTCTTTTTTGGCAGGTGATGAGCAGCTGAGCGATACGAGAAGCAGGGTAATGGCTGAGTAATAAATCTTCATTTGCTTATGTTTCGTATATAAAACCTCAGAAAGAGGTAATTAGTATTTAATTCGAATATGAATTACGAATGCGTTATCCGTTAATAATAATCTTATTTATGAATAACTCTAGATATTCATCTAATATAGCCTTATTTTGTGTGAGATTGGTAGCAGTAGATCATGAAGGTTTCAAATAGGTATTTAGTTTATGGGGCAGCATTTGGATTGTTGTTTCCTGTTTTTTCCACACTTATGCTTTGTATGAGTAGTTATGGGGAGCTTTCGCCTGGCTGCATGGTGATGGTCCAATCTTCAAGTGAACTGCTTTGGGTTATTGATACCGCACCACTTTTCCTGGGAATTTTCGCTTATTTCGTCGGTAAAAAACAGCAAGACATTAACGAGATCAATGCCGGTCTACAGCGAACGGTAGATGAACAAACAATTGATCTTAAAAACATCAATCAGGAACTTCTTCTGGAAATCGAGGAGCGGAAGGAACGCGAAAGAGAACTTATCGAGGCACGTGAGGCAGCTGAAGAAGGAGTACGTATAAAGGATCAGTTTCTCGGCAATATGAGCCATGAGATTAGGACGCCGATGAATGGAATTCTTGGAATGACCAATATTTTATTGAACACTACTTTGGATTCCAATCAGTCCAAATACCTTTCGGCGATAGACTATTCTGCCAAGAATTTGTTGGTCATTATCAATGATATCTTGGACTTATCGAAAATCAATGCGGAGAAGCTTGAACTTGATCGGTCTAATTTTAAAATACATGATGTCTTTAAGTCTGTAGAACACATTTTACGATTCAAAGCGCAAGAAAAGGGCATAGGATTTGAGATTTATCTGGATGAGACGCTGCCAGAGTTGGTGTCAGGAGATCCCGTACGATTCGGTCAGATCTTGTTGAACATTATTGGCAATGCTGTCAAGTTTACCGAGAAAGGAAAAGTGGTGGTTAATTGCCTCTTGCAAAAGCATTCGGCTGATCAGTACACTATTGAAGTGGTCGTCCAGGATACTGGTATCGGCATTTCTCAAAATGACCTTGAGAAAATTTTTGAGAGTTTTACACAGGCAAACAACCGCTCGGCTAGCAAGTTTGGTGGCACTGGTCTCGGGCTTCCGATCTCTAAAAAACTCATCGAACTGTTCAATGGATCAATTAAGGTTGAAAGCGAACCAGGATCAGGTAGTAAGTTTCAATTCACCCTGGATTTGTGCGGGCCACAAGAGTATACAATTAGTGATGATTCTGTTGATCTTGTATTCATGGCTCCCGAGAAGCGAGCGGATATTCAAATACTCTTGGTAGAGGACAATCAGATCAATCAGATGGTTGCTCAGAATCTGTTAGTGAAATATGGATTTCAACTGGATATTGCTAATCATGGTTTGGAGGCGATTGAGCGAATTAAAGAAAAGGACTACAATCTGGTGCTGATGGATGTGCAAATGCCTGAAATGAATGGTCTGGAGGCAACGCAGTATATTCGGAGCAAACTAGCAAAGCCGAAGTGTGATGTAAAGATCATGGCTATGACCGCTTCAGTACTCAAACGCGAAATTGACATTTGTCTGGAAGCAGGGATGAATGATTACATTCCAAAACCCTATGAGCCTGAAGAACTCTTTCAGAAAATTATTCGACTTGTCAGTTAGTTTACGATTGATTGCAAATCATCTGCAGACATTTTTGTTAAGAAGACCCGTTTAAATCTCCCAGAGACATACGTGGTTCCCAATATCACCAGATTGCCCTCATTGTCCACTCTCATGGAAGATAGCGTGTAAGGATTAATGTAACCTAGCTTATGAATACCAGCAAGTTCACCGCTAGTTGATTCATAAAAATACAGTGCGATTTGGCGCGATTCCGTTTCTGCTGCGATGATGGTATAGCTTTGGCTATCCGTTTGCCAGTTGACAATGTCTGCATTGGATCTGGAAATAAATTCAGAAACTGTAGTTTCCAGATAATTTGTAATCGATGTAGATCCAGTAGTGTTTAAGGTTGCATTTGCAACGATAAAATTCTCATTGAACTGATAGCCAAATAGGGCAAATTGACTGCCTTGTATAGGCATGATGTCACGAAGACCTCCGTGAAGTCTTTGTCCCTGCACAACCCCCATGGGCTGCTCTGCAAAGTTTGAAAAAACGAGTGACATTGTGTAATTGTACACACCATTGAAATAATAGGAGCCGCTGCTCCATTCTCCACAGAAAAATGGGAGAGAACTTCTTTCTGGATCAGTGTAATGTTTTATAACCTCTGCCTCATAATCGCTTCCCGCACCAACGGAATAACCCTCAGTACTCGATATAACTCCAGCTGTTGATATTTCGGAAAGAACCATTTCCTGGCCTTGTAAGTCGTAGCTAAGAAGTAACAAGTTTCCACCGGAGGTACTGCTGGCAGCCAGCGGATAGTCTAAACCTGCAATTTCTGTGGCATTATACGCAGAGTCGGTTATCTGGAATAGCACAGGGTTCAGCGAAGTGGGTTCCATGGCAAAAAAGTATCCAACCGAGTCAATGCTAACCATGTCGCCTGTTGGTACTACGTAATCAGAAGTGAGGTTGTCTTCAAACAGAAATGTTCCTTCTTCGTCCACGCGAATTAGTTTGACTCCAAGGTAATCAGAACCATCAATTGTCTGGCCAGTGAGAATGGTGTAACCCGTGCTGGTTTGGATAAAGTCTATTGGATAATACCCTTCACTGCCACGGTTGCTGTCGTAGATGCGGGTAAATGCCGAACTAGGCTCGAATGCTTCTTCTTTGCATCCAAACAGGCTGGCCAGAATCGCTATGTATAGTAGTTTCTTCATTTTTAATACGGCTGGAATGTTTTGTCAATATATCTAAGCGGAAAGACGAAGCTGATCGCCGCATTGAGGTTGTTAATTCGGAGTTCGTCATTCACATCTCCGATTCCTACCAATTCATTTTCCGAAAAAGGGTTGCCATTTGCTGTGATGGAGCTCAATCCATACAAGTAAGTGATTTCGATCACTGTTCTGATATTGGCATAATCAAGGCTGGTGCCAATTCCTCCTAAGGCACCAAAAAAATTGCTCATTCTCTCCGTGTTTCCGAGGCTGAAATCACCTCCTGAATAGGTTTGAGGAATAGCTGCCAGGTAATCTGTATGAGTCACCTCTGCTTTTTTCTGTGCATTGATCAAGTAGGATTGTTGAAGTCCAGCCAGAACGAATGGCCGGACCTTTCCTCTTTTGATGATTTCGTATTTTAGGATAAGCGGGACCTCAATCACCTGAAGGCTTTGTTCCACTTTTACTTCTGTTTCCAGTCCATCAGAACCCCCAGACCCTTGCCATTCAAACGAATTGCTGTAGCTATAGCGCATGATTTTGAAAGTAGGCTGTAGCCCAATGGAGAAGCCCTTGTGGTAAAAGGATAAATCCAATCCTGCCTGACCACCGGCTAAATTGAATACATCGTATGTCTTCTGCAGGTTTTCAGATTCGTAATCAAGCGGACTGAAAATGAAGTAATCCGTAGTAGCCACAGGTTGGGTGTAGTTTACCCCAAAGCGCAAGCCAAGCCACCACTGCGTATTGAGAAAACTCTCAAACGTGGATGGTGGCGATGACCGCTGAGCTACTGATAAAAATGAGATCAGGAGTAGTGCAGCTATTGCAAAAAATCTACTTCCTGATGATAAGGCGTTTGGTGTCATTCAGTTTATCTGATTTCGCTTTTACAAAATAAATTCCAGGGGGTGTTCTATCCAGTTGAAAGGACATGGTGTGTTTGCCAGGTTTCAATGATCGAATCTGACGTTGCACTACTTTTCCATTCATGTCTATTAGTTCCAGGGCAACATTCTGATAATCGTTAATGAAAATATTAGCCTGGGTATAATTAGTAGCTGGATTCGGGTAAACGGATTGTATATTAAAGTTCTTTTTGAGATGGTCTCCCGCACTTGTAATGGTTTCTTTGATGAGGTTCAAGGGCTCATAACTGCCACCATTTGGATTGGGGCCACTAATGAAATCTCTGAAGAAGATGTCATCGGTAATTACACTTTGATCTACGCCCATCCATTCGTTGAGTATGCCGGCATACAGCTGTCGGTAGTCAAATTGCATATTGACATTGTTGTTGTTTAGGTCTGGGTTGGTTCCGTAAATTCCAGGGTTTACGCCAGCACCGAACATCATTACGGGTCCACCGGTGCCGTGATCTGTGCCATAGCTTCCATTGGATGGAATCCGTCGACCAAATTCCGACATGGAAACAGTAAGTACTTTATGGTCCAGTCCTCTATAGATCAAGTCCGTATTAAAGGCTTTCATAGCCGCACTGATGTGATACATTAATGCGGCGTGGTTGCCCATGGTCGGGTCATAAGACTCTGTTTGGTTGGCATGTGTGTCAAACCCACCAATCTTCACTAAGAATACTTTCGTTTTACTCCCACCTTCCAGCAATCGCGCGACCAGCTGAAGCTTTTGACTCAATGAGTTGCCTGAGTTTTGAGACTGGAATGGGTATTTTTCCGGGTAGGTCGCTTTCGTGTCGGTACCTTTATCATAAACTTTGACCAATTGATCTATATAGGTTTCTGATTTGTCTTCCAATCCCAGAATCCAATCCATCTCTTTACCATAAGGACTTCCATTTAAGAATTCTGGAGGGAAACCACGTGGATCCACCTCGCCTTCTGAGTATCCAGATAGTTGATCCATCTGTCCTTTAACATCATTGGGATTTCCAGTTAGTGATATAGAAGTGGGGATATTTCCTGTCTGGTGAAATAGCAACGATACGTCATTTCCTATCTCCAGTGCCAGTGGGTCGGGCATATCATCCGTTGGGAAGTCTTGAGGATACTGGAGCGGAGCATATTCCTGGTTGAGGTATCGGCCTATCCAACCGGAGGAATAATACTCATCTGCATCACCACCCATGAACCAGATATCTCGACCTCTAAAATGTGAGCCGTTGTTGTTTTCATAAGACACTCCCTGAAAGACAGAAGCTTTTCCACTGTCATACAGGTCTTTGAACCCCTGCATGTCCGGGTGTAATCCCACTCTATCGGCATCAGCTACGGTACTGTCTAGCGGAATGAGGGTTCTGTTGCCAGACTTATAGGGAATCGCAATATTGGCACGACGACTGTAATACTGCTCATAGTTGCCAAGCGGAATGAATGAGTTCAGACCGTCATTTCCACCATGCATTTGCAAGATGATGAGCACATTGTCATTGGTGCTTTGTGCTGCGAGTCGCTGTAAAGGTTTGTCACCGGCCAGGACCTGAATGGGTATCCCTTGAAACGCAATTGGTACTCCCGCTGCGAATCCTAATTTTTGGATGAAATTTCTTCGCTTCATATCACATCAGTTGATATTCGGGTGATTGCAATAGTGCATTAAATAGGTTAACTAATAACATGCTAAGTTTTTCTGAGTCGAGATTATTGTCCCAGTTATTCGTCCATTCTTCTTCAGCATCTGCATCCAGCTGATCTTTAAAGAATTCGGATCGAAAGTATTCTAGTCGTGCACTGGTTATCTCAGAGCTACCTGTATCATCAAAAGTTAAATTATCATTTAAAGGGAGGAAATACTCGGCTAAATAGATGATCAATGATCGAGCATTCCTGGCTATGCCATTTGGAACATTGTTTTGAACGAAATTCAACGGATTCAATCTGTTATTGTCTGGGTTCAAATAGTCTGTTATAAATTGGTACCTGTTTGTTAAATAATTAGTCGTAATCCAGCTGCGATTGTAGATCGGGTACTGATGGTATGCCTTGTATCCAGCTACTTCGAATGGATCATAAAAGTCCATACCTTGAGTCGACATTTGAGAGTTCATTGGTCCTGCATAGTCTTCATAATAGGAAACGAGATTGCCTATGGTATATTCGGGCAAGGCAAGGTTCATGTTTTTGTGAAAACCAACTACCAGATCGTAAGGTGATTTGATCAATCCCCCGAAGCTGTCATCGGTGTATCCAGCCGATCCTTCGTAGAAGTGCTCACTGGTAAACAATGCTTCCAGCACATAATGTAGTTTGAAGTCGTTGGATCTGAAAATATCTGCCATCTCCTGGATGATGTCTGCTTCTAGCTCCGGAGTTACCTCATGATAAACGAAAAACCGATAAATTCTTCTACAGATGTTAATGGTCGTTTGGTCCTGATCGTAAATCAAATCTACGAGCTGACCAATTTCGTCCAATACGCTTTCTTCAGAGGGGAATCCATTAATATATAAACCCGAATTGGGTTCGATGGTTGCACCTCCAAAACGGACGCTAAATTGTTTGGTCGTGTTGTCATGCTGTGAAGCTACCAGAGAGTCTCCTCTGAGTATTCCTCTTGGGAGTTCCGTGTCAGGGTCACCGTATTTTCTAGTTTCGTTCGGATCCTGAATGTATCGAAAGTTATCATCAAAATTGAATCCAGAAAGTACTTTAGCAGCTTCTTGTACGTCTTGCTCGGTGAAGTAATGATAATCACCGTCAAACTCCGGATCAGGCACATTGCCTTCTAAACCACGACCGATGCTGTAAAGCTCTAAAAGTTCTCTTGCGAAGTTCTCATTCGGATTGCCACGAACGTTTAGTCGGCCATCGAGGAAGACAAGCATGGCATTGTCCACACACACTTTTTTGGTCAGCTCTCTTAGATTAACGAATATTGGAATATCTGGAAGCGGTTCCTCTTCGGTACTTTCTGGATCCACTCTCGATCGGTCATCTCGATCAAATGCATACTTCCTGAAAAGCGCTTGCTGGTAATAGATGGCTCTGGAACTGTTAACAGAGGTATGCTTGGTTGTAAATAAAGTGTGAAAGAAGAAAACCATGCGCTCCCTGAAAGACCAGGAAGGTTTGAGGTCATTGGAAATATCTGACCCAAGCGCCTGTCCGATCATCCAGGTATTCAGAAACCGACTGAGATCAAAGTCTTCGCTGTTTGCATCTGATGTCCCATAGATAACCCATTCTGGTTTTTCGGTAACTGCTGGATCTAATGGTAAGGGAGGGTCGGGTAAATCTTCTGAAAGCAAACGGTCAAATGCTTCCTGAGCGGTTAACCCAGCAAAAAGATCGATTTCGGCAATAGATGCACCAAAGCTTGTACGACGGAGCAAGTGGGCAGCTCGTTTCTTGCCCAAAGCACCGGTTAAATTTCCTAATGGCATTTCCCTTAAATATTAAAGCTGGTACTGTAAGTTAATCAGTTAAATTAAATAGTGATAAATATTCTTTAAATAATTAAATATACAGCCTTATCACTTATTAAAAGTAAACAAAAGAACCCGACTCTTATATAGAGGCCGGGTTCCAAAAAACAAACCGAAAGACTGTATAAAAATTATGGTTTTCGAATAATTCCTTGTAGAGATAACCATAACCGCCTTAATTAGTATGGATTTAATTCAATGCCTAACAAGATTAATTGCCTCTCCAATAGCTTTATTGATTGAGGTTCGTTTTGTTGGGTGCTATTTCTAACGGACAACATCAACTAATGAAAACCAACCAACCTTTCCGTTTCCAGTGGCTTCTTATGCCGATACTGATAGGATATTCGCTGAGCAGTATAAGCCAGTCCAAGATCAGTTTAAAGAAATACAACGATCCGTCTTACTCCGGCTACAAAAACATAGTCTTTGAGTATGAAGAAGAGGTTCCCGGCCAGCGAGGTGAAAAACGCAAGGTGACCAAAGAGTTTGATGTAGAGGCGAATAATCCCTTGATTTCGAAATTGGGGAGTCCAAACAGTCGAGATAGAAAGGGCATGCATTATTCTAATAAGCCACCAATTAATAGCTATTTGTCCGAGCACAATCTTGCCATGAAGATGGAAGAAGTGGAAGAAGCTCACCAATTAATTGTAAGAAGTGCAGTTCACGAAAGTGAAAAACACGTGGTTGTTACTTATCGAGCCTCCATTATTTACGGTCATGATGTTGTAACGAATACAAGTGTTTCCCATTTTAAAGTGTTTGATCAAACTGGATCAGTTTTCTTGGATAAGAAAGTGAATCATTTGCTAGGCGATTTAAAAGTATCGGCAAATTCAAATTTTGTAGTTTATAACTTCGATAACTATGGAGCTCATTCTTTGCTTCAGGAAGAACCGGGTTTTGTTGTGTGGAATGTAGAGACCAACAAAGAAGTAATATCCAAATCGGCTATTGTAAATATTATATACTCAGCTGATCAAATCATTACAGTTTCGGTCTATGAAAACAAAATTAAGTATCTCTATTTGGTGGATACGAGAGACGGATCAATATACCGCACAGAGCTACCGACAAATTCAAGTCCTGGTGTTAAGGTAGTCAATAATGACAGTCTTAAGATTGGTAATCAAGTATTTTTCATTCCAAATCTTCTGAGAATATTATGAAAATTTTTAAAGTAATATTCGTTTTTCTTTTTGCCATTGAGGCTAATGCTCAGTATGATTTTGTATGGGAAAGAACCAATAATGGAGGTGGGGATCGAGTGATGAATTCGAATAATATCTCTGGAGATTTTGGTAGGAGAGAGTGCTGTACCAATAAATGGCATGATGGATTGGATGTGCCTGCTCGGGGGTTACTTATGGAAGTGTTAGAGGTTTTACAGTAAATCATATTCAGAGTGATTTCGGTAGGAGGGCAGGTAACTCCAGATGGCATTTGGGTGTTGAAAGCTGAGATAGTGTCTTACCAAAAAAAGAACCCGACACTCTAGGAGGTCGGGTTCCAAAAAACAAACCGAAAGACTGTACAAAAATTATGGTGGTCTGTTTTAGTCTCTTGAGACGGAGGTTACTCCGGCTTTGCTCACTCGTACGTTGTTGGTACCTCGGTACCGCACTTTACTTACACCAGCAGCATCAATTTCAATTTCTTCTTCTCCATAAACTTCTGCTTTAGAAGCACCAACTGCATCGATGCTGATCCGCTGTGCTGTGAAGCCAAATCCTTTAAAGTTAGATGCGCCGAGGAGTTCTATGGTTGCTTCCCTGGCAGAACCATACACTTCTACTTCAGCAGCACCGGTAAGTTCCATCTCTAGTTCTCGTGGGTTTACATCTACATAGAGTTCCGATTCGCCGGTGACCTTGATGGTGATCTCATTGTTGTCAAAACCAACGATTTCTCCATCACAATCGCCGGACATTTCGAGGTATTCAAGCGAAGGCATGGTGATAATCAAGGCTACTTTCTCTTCATCCCGATCTTTCCACCAGCGCCAGTTGTCTTCACGGTAACGCACTTCCAGTTGATCACCCACTTGATTGACATACACTTCATCCAAAAACCGGTCTTTACCTCTTACTGAAATGCTGTATTCATCCCCTTTTCTAAGATCCAGATCAAAGTAAGAGGCAATCTTCACTTCGGTGAAGTCTTCCATAGGGAATGAGATGCTTTCCGAGTCTCTGTACTTTCTGGCAGTTCGTGAGTCTCTGTCCAATGCCTCCCGATCATCTCTTCTGGATGAAGGAGCACTTCCGTAACTTCCTGAGTTTCTTGGAGTACAGGTCACACATCTGATTCCATCTCGGTCAAATACCCAGTCATTGCTTTCCATTTGGTAGGTGCGGTAACCGCTTTGTCGAAGTGTATTATTTACCAGGATTTCTTCCAGATCCTGATCCATGCGAAAGGTTTTGCCATAAGGAATATAGAAGGTCACGTCGATGTTTTGAAAACGGTACTCCGCTTCATCTGTGAATGTCAGGTCTGAGTCAAAGTAAAAATCATCACCACGTTGCGTTACTTCATAGATGACTTCACGTGCGTTCTCTTTAGCTGCCTGACGGCTACTGCCTCTGCTTTCAATGTTGATGATTACCTGGTAGATGCTGTCTTCATGTCCTCTTAGTCGCAAGTCTACTGCATCAAAATTGTCATAGCCTGTGTCATTCAATCGAAGTGTTGGTGTATCTGCCGTCAATTCAAATTGCTTGTCTACTCTAATATCATCTTCCGAGGCAAATTCTCTGGCAAATCTCGGAATGGAGAACATCGCTATGAATAGAGCAATGATCCATACGCCAAACAAAGACCAACCAATGTATCCTTTTGCTACTCGACGTTTTAGGATCACCACCAAGCCCACTAACGAGATGGCCAGAGCTGGTACAAATGCAACGAGGAATGTTGAGAACAATGCCCAGTTACTCAGTGATCTTCGGAATAAATCAACCGGAAAATCTCCCCAATGCACATAAGCATCCCAGGTGCCAATGCCCAGTGTTCCTAGCACACCAATGATCAGGCCGATCATGATGGAAAATCCAATTAGGGTCAAGAATACACCAAATAGGATTCTAATGGCTTGCACCAAAAACCCTAAGATGGGTCCCAAAGCTTTTGCTAACCCACCGATAATTAATGCAATTAATCTGAATGGGAACAGCAAGATTTTTACAAAGGCACTTTCTTCACCCTCTTCCACGTTAAAGCCTTTTTTAACATTTTCTTCAATATTGGAGAGGGTTACAGGCTCCCCCTGCATTTGCATCTTTTCGGTGATGGTCTTTGCTTCGGGAGTTATGATCCATAAGATGATATACAAGATGATGCCTGCACCGCCCAGAAAAATGGAAAGTACGAATAACAACCTGATCACAGAGATATCTGTTCCGAAATAGGCAGCGATACCGCTTGAGACACCACCTAGTACGCGCTCATCATTGTTTCGAAAGAGCTTTTTGATCTTTTTATCTTCTTCGAGATTTTCACTTTGAGGGAGAACGATCCAAAGGATGATGTATGCCAATAGCACCGCACCACTCAAGCCACCAAAGAATACATTGATGAACAATAAAAGGATTAAAAGACGAACCCATAATGGATCGATGCTAAAGTAATGAGCGATCCCGGAAGCGACTCCTCCAAGAATCCTTCTTTTCATGTCCCGTACCAGTCGTTTGGGTTGAGTGGCTGACTCGCTAGAAGTTGTATTTTCCTGAGTGGATTTTTTTTCTTCTGTTTGCCTAGATTCTTCTTCTGGTTCGGTTTCGAGGGTTGCATCAAAGTCCTGCGTAGTACCCATAGTTGCTATAAGGTCCTCTACATCTTCGATGGTCACTGTTTGTCTCCCATCAGACAGCTTGTCTAAAAATATTTCTGCGATTCTGCTCTCAATATCTGCTGTGATTTCTCCACTATCTTCAAAAGAGGAAAAATAGGTATTGACCGAATCCAGGTAGTTTTTCAGTTTATCATAGCCATCCTCTTCGATGCGGAAGATGATGCCGCCGATATTTATGCTTACAGTCTTTTTCATGATTTTGCTTTTGAGTTCTTTTTGACGGAAATGATTTTCTGAGTTGATGAAACCAATTCATTCCAGGTTGCATCAAGACCGGATAGAAAGGTCTTCCCATCCTCGGTGAGGGTGTAGTATTTGCGTGGTGGTCCGGAGTTGGACTCGACCCATTTGTAGTCAACAAGCCCGGCTTTTCGCAATCGGGTTAGCAGCGGGTAGAGGGTTCCTTCTACTACCATGATCTTAGCAGCTGTGAGTTCTACGATCATGTCTGAGGCGTAAACTTCTCCTCTGGAAATGATGTGTAGGATGCAAAACTCAAGGATGCCCTTCCGCATTTGTACTTGTGTGTTTTCAATATTCATTAGTCCATGAGTTTAATTATTTTTCATTGATCTTGATGGTGTATACGGAAAGGTACTATGCATGGCCGAGTACCTAGCTAAAAATATTACTATGTGATATATATTCTTTATAAAAGAATATTAAAAATTAAAATAGTTATATTTAAACACCTATATCTACCTTCTTTGAGCCTTAATCGAAATTCTTTTTTTAGATGCATTGTCCTGATCTAAATTACATTCACAATTCACGGTTGATGGTAAAAGGACTTTTCGTAATACTCACTACACTCATAAGTGTAATAGCTGCCAATGGTCAGGGCAATACGCCCAAGTATAGCAATGAGTTTTTGAACATTGGTGTTGATGCACGTGCCTTTGGAATGGGGATGAGCATGGTTTCTCATGTGGGGGATGTTTCTGCCGGATATTGGAATCCTGCAGGACTCACTCATCTGGATAGTGACTATCAGCTAGAGCTTATGCATTCGGCTTATTTTGGAGGCATTGCCAATTATGATTACGGTGCATTTGCCGCCAAACTCAAGGATAAATCTGTTCTGGGTGTTTCTGTATTAAGATTTGCTGTAGATGACATAGCAGATACCCGGCTTTTGTTCGACGCGAATGGCGGAATTAATTACGATAACATTCAATATTTCTCTGCCGCCGATTATGGCTTTTTGGTTTCTTATGCGAAGGAATTGGCTGTATTTGACGGGATGCAAGTTGGAGGAAGTCTGAAGGTGATTCACCGAATAGTTGGTGACTTTGCTGATTCCTGGGGGTTTGGAGTTGATTTTGGAGTTCAGAAAAAATGGGAAAGCTGGCAGTTTGGACTTATGGCCAGAGATGTATTTGGCACGTTTAACAGCTGGTCGATTAATGACAATGAGCTTGCAGAGGTTTATCAGCAAACAGGCAATGAGCTTTATACACAATCATTAGAGATTACCTTGCCAAGGGTCATTATAGGGGCAGCACGGACAGTTCAAATCGGAGATAATTTTACCTTATTAAGTGCGCTTGATCTGACATTAACGACTGATGGCCAACGAAACACGTTGGTCAAATCGGATATAGTTTCGCTGGATCCTTCGTTTGGATTAGAGGCAGGCTACAAGAATATAGCGTTCATTAGAGGGGGAGTGGGGCAGTTTCAGCAAGTAAAAGATTTTGACGGTAGCAAGGAATGGACTTTTCAGCCAAACATTGGAGTAGGCTTTAAGGTGCAGGAAATGAGTATTGATTACGCCTTTACCGATATCGGAGATCAGGCAGCCGGTTTGTACTCGCACGTATTTTCAGTAAAAGTGAATTTCAATGTGGAGAATTAGTAGTTGTGTTATTCTTTTAGTGAGTTTGCTTTCGGAGGTTTCGGCTCAGACGTTTGGTAACGAATGGATTGATTCTGAAAAGACTTATTACAAAATTCAGGTTGCTGAGGATGGATTGTATCGAGTAACTTCTTCGGAGTTAACCAGCGCTGGAGTACCTGTGAGCAATATTGCGGCGGGTCGATATCAACTTTTTCATAATGGCGAGGAGGTTGCCATATTCGTGAGAGATGATAATGGTGATGGTAGATTGGATTCGTTTGACTTCTTTGGTGAGAAAAACGATGGTCGTCTGGATACAGAAATGTACGTGGCTCCCGAAGCACAACCTCACGATTATTACAGCTTGTTTTCGGATACATCAGCGTACTTTTTAACGTGGCACCTGTCCAATATTGCGGGTAAGCGGATGGCGTTCTCTTCACTGAAAGATGCATCAGGCCTTACTCCTGTTGACAATCATTCAGAAAGTCTTCTTCAGCTACAAACTTCCAGTTATTCGTCTGGAGTTCGCTATGGATCCAGCTATGACATACAGTCTGCTGTTTATGATTATGGAGAAGGCTGGACAGGCCCCAATATTTCCAAAAACGGTAATCGAAGGTATGATTTTACTTTAGCCAATTTTGACAGTGGCGGTCCAAAACCAACACTAGAAGTTGTGCTTAATGGAATAAGTAATTTTTCTCATGTTACTGAGATAAGTGCTGGGCCGAATGCATCAAGCCTGCGATCAATAGGACAGGCCTCATTTAACGGGAGGTTTAATTACACCTTTACAGGCCAGCTAGAGTGGAGTGATGTTGGTGCTGACGGCACGTTGGTTGTTCAGGTGACATCTGTTGGGGTTGCAGGTCAGACAGATGTCGTATCTGTTGCTTATGTCAGTGTTGGTTTTGCTCAGAATCTGAACTTAACGTCAAGCTCAAAGACCTATCAGATTCCTGATTCGAGTAACCCACGCCAATATGCGGTGGTGTCAACAAATAATGCCTCTGTTTTGAGCGTTTATGATGTTACGAACCCCAATAAGTTAGCCAGAGTAGCCAGCACGGCTTATTCGAACCGGTTGGAGTTTGTTTATCAAGATACCACGGCATTGGCCAGAAGTTTTCTGGTATTATCCAGTGGTGATGTGAAGGCAGTACCTAAGATTGAAAGAGCCAGCATTGGGTCAGTAAGCACTTCGAGTGACTACCTCATTATTAGTCATAAGGCCATGAATCAACAAGCCAGTGGTGTAAATCCTGTTGATGCCTATGCAACTTACCGCCGTAGCGCAGCAGGAGGAGGACACGATGTGGGCTTGGTTTACATGGACCAGTTATATGATCAGTTCAGCTATGGAATTACCTCTCCACTTGCCGTGAAGCGATATCTGGCTTATATGATGAATCAGGGTGACCCTAAGTTTGTTTTTCTAATCGGAAAAGGGACATCTGTCAATCTTGATTACCACCGTCAAATGTCTACATCGTTGTTGCACTTTGTTCCTACCTTCGGTTATCCGGGATCAGACGCACTGTTTAGTGTAAATGGTTCTGTAGATACTAAGCCACAAATCCCAATAGGTAGGGTCAATGCTTTCTCTTCGGCAGATGTCAAGGTCTATCTGGACAAAGTGAAAGAAATGGAATCGCAGGCCTATGATCAGCTTTGGCGAAAAAATTTATTGCACCTTAGCGGTGGGCAAACCCCTTCGGAACTTTCTTCCTTTGCCAACTACATCAACAACTTTCGGTCGCAGGCTGTAGGAGACTATTTAGGTGGTCAGGTTTCTAGCTTGAATAAAAATAGTACGGATGATGTGAAGATTATCAATGTTGCCGATGAAGTAAATTCAGGTCTCAGTATGATCACTTTTTTCGGTCATTCAAGTGGCGTGGTGACAGATATAGAGATTGGACGGGCATCGGCACCGTCGGCAGGTTATAGTAACAAAGGGAAGTATCCGACCATTTTGGTAAATGGGTGTAATGCGGGTGGAATCTTTGGAAATACCAGTGCCGAAAATCCTCCTTCTACACTCACTTTTGGTGAGGACTGGATTCGAACGCCTGATGCTGGCGCCATTGGCTTTATTGCCAATTCTGATTTTGCGCTCTCGTCAAATTTGAAACGATACACCGATCTGTTTTATCTATTTGCTTTTGCAGATTCAGCGACCATCGGGCGCACTACAGGGGAGATTATGAACCTGGTGGCTGAGCGGTACTTTAGTATTTACGGAGAAGGGAGTTTGAGTCAGGCGCAGGTTTATCAAACAGTTTTGCAAGGAGATCCGGCCATGTCAGTTTTTGGAGCTCAGTCACCTGATTACGAGCTTAATCCAAATGCGATTTCAGCATCAGGATATAATCAGGATCGTGTAGTGGCCAATGTTGATTCGTTTCAGCTGAAATTGCCTATCCGCAACTACGGACGAACAGTGACAGATTCACTTGAAATTCAAGTGATAAGGACGTTTTCTGATGGAAGCCAAAGGACGTATGTTCAACAGTTTGAGCGAGTACTACGATTAGATACCATCTCATTTAGCATAGTTAACGGTGCTGGGGACATGGTTGAAGGGACGAATAATTTTGTCATATCAATCGATCCCGAAAATGACGTGGAAGAGCTCAATGAGAATAATAATTCTGGAACTTTTGACCTTTTCATACCGAAAGGTAATACCATTGCCCTTTATCCCGTCGCTTATGGAACGGTGAGTGAGACCGAAGTGGATCTGGTCTGGCAGTCAGCCAATATGCTGGAACAAAACAGGCAATATTCTTTACAAATCGATACGACCAGCACATTTACAAGTCTGTACTCCAGCTCACATCAGATAAATGGTGGGCTGTTTAATATGTACAACTTTGATTTGTCATCACTTCCTGATAGCACGACCATCTATTGGCGAACGCGATTTGCGGAAGCTGTAGCTAGTGAGGATACCAATTGGGTGAACTCTTCCTTTACACTAGTCCTGGATCAACCCCAATCATGGGCACAGATAGGTCATGCTCAATTCGAAGCGAATGCCAGAAACGGCGTTTCTTATGATATTTCTACTGGAATATATGAATTTGAAGAAACCAGTACCGGAATTCAACTAAATACACACGGACCGAACAGTACGCTCCAATATGAAGACTATCAGGTAGTAGTAGATGGATTAAACCTACTGCTGACTGATAATGCTGCCGACCCAACCTGTAAACGAAGGGACGCCATCAATGCCGTGGTTTTTGATCGGCAGACCGCTCAGCCTTACCGTCCGCTTGGTGTATCTGGATCAGATGTTTTCAATGATTTAGTGTGTGGGCGATTGCCGCAAATGGTTCATAACTTCAATGAAAGCAACGTCCTTGGAGCCAATCGATATCTGGATGCGCTAGTTGAAGCGATGGATGATCGGGATGTGATCTTACTTTTTAGTTTTGGTACCGTGAATTTTTCCAACTGGGATGCGCAGTTGATTGCCTCATTGAACCTGGTAGGTATACAAACTGAAACGATCAATGGGTTACAAGATGGTCAGCCAGTGATATTTGTCGGTAAAAAGGGTAGTGCAGAGGGCGAGGCGATCGAAATAACTTCAAATGGATCTTCTATACCTGTTGAAAATCAGGCATTGGAGTTAATCAGTACCGTCACTGGTAAGTTTAGTTCTGGAAATGTCACTTCGACCAGAATAGGTCCTGCATTCAGCTGGGATACGTTTCTCTACAATGTAAATGGAGAAGTTAATGACAGTTGGCGTGTTGATATTTCTGGTGTGACGGAGAGTGGTCAGGTCAATCAATTGTTTGTTGGAAATAGAATGGCGACCAGTGCCACAGAAGTCGATCTGCAAAGTGTGGATGCCAATCAGTATCCTTTTTTACAACTTGACTATATTTTTGCAGATCTAACCGATCAGACACCGCCGACACTTGATTCCTGGAGCGTAGCTTATCAGCAGGTTCCTGAAGGAATATTATCGCCTACATCCTTTGATGAAACTGCTTCCTTACAGGAAGGTGAGATCTATACAAGTCAATATGCTTTTGCGAATATTTCTACAGAAAGTTTTACCGATTCGCTCGATGTGAATGTCGCTTACACCAACATCAATTCCGGAGACCGAAATGTAGAATCATTTAAGATAGCAGCACCACTTCCTGGAGATTCGTCTGTTTTTGAAGTAACCCAAAACACCAGAGGTCAGGTTGGCGACAATAATGTTAGTGTCGCAGTGCAAGCTCCAAATCTTGAAAACTATGTTTCTAACAATGCGATTCTTTTATCTAATGCCTATAGTGTGACTGCTGATGAAGTCAATCCGGTTTTGGATGTGACCATAGATGGGAGTTATATCCTGGATGGTGATATTGTCTCGCCAGAACCCACCATTAGAATTGTATTTAAGGACGAAAACCAGTACCTGTTTAAAGATGACACCACTGGGCTTAGTATAGAGCTGAGGCGTGAATGTGAGGAATGTAGTTTTGAACGAGTCAACCTGTCCAGTCCAGAGGTGAGTTATACGCCTGCTTCTGAGGAAAATGATTTTGAGGTGAATTATGCTCCTGAGCCGTTGGAAAACGGCACCTATACCCTTCGCGTGCAAGGTGCCGATGAGTCCGGAAATCAGTCAGGAGTGATGCCATATGAGGTTTCATTCGAAGTGATTAATGAATCTTCAATTACGCATTTTTACCCTTACCCCAATCCGTTTTCCACATCTACAAGGTTTGTGTTTACGCTCACTGGAAGTGTTATCCCTGATCAGATAAAAATCCAAATTATGACTGTAACAGGACGTGTTATTCGCGAGATTACCCAGGATGAAATTGGTCCACTTAAGATCGGAAACAATATCACTGAGTATGCCTGGGATGGTCGTGATGAGTTTGGAGATCAGTTGGCGAATGGGGTTTATTTATACAAGGTGTTTATCCGTCAGAATGGGGAATCGATGGATCATCGGGTTACCACTGCCGATCGGGCATTTAAAAATGGAATCGGGAAGATTTACCTACTTCGTTAGTGGATGAGCCTGTATAAATTACTAGCTCAGTTGCATAGTGTTGCTGCTCCTACTTTGGTAAAAACTGAGTTTGATTATTAGAAATTTTTAATAAAAGCCCTAAACCACCTTAAAGCTGTCATTTCGATCCCGATGACTATCGAGGAGAGAAATCTTACTTTTACCGACATAGGTCGGTAAACCCGCATTATTCATTAGGATATTGAAAAGGAGGACTTAGATTTTGTATTTG
>JAMWZA010000094.1 GCA_024305105.1 Marinoscillum sp. | reverse complement strand
GTAACTCCACACCATGGTGGTGAGCCGGCAGTTATTTCAACAGAGTCGCCAGCATACCAGGCCGCCAGCAGAGCATTCGAGAAATCATGGGGCAAAACACCAATACCCACCCGTGAGGGAGGCAGTATCCCAATTGTAGCCTTGTTTCAACAAGAATTGGAACTTGATCCAATCCTCATGGGTTTTGGTTTGGACTCGGATGCAATCCATTCACCCAACGAAAGTTACGGTTTATTCAATTTTTACAAGGGGATAGAAACGATTTGTCATTTTTACAGGTTTTTCTCTGAGTTAGAGCGGTAATCCCAAACAGATAGGAAGCTTCATGCGTATACTTTTAGGAACATTCCTTACCATATTATCTATCACTTTCACAGGGGCCCAGGTACTGGAGCCTGCTGAATGGAAAGTAAGCATGTCCAACACCACACCAAAAGCAGGTGAAATAGTCACTGTTACTTTTGCTGCGGATATAGATGAGGATTGGTATTTGTATTCTACAGATTTTGATCCAGATCTTGGCCCAATAGTAGCCGAGTTTGTATTTACGCCTCATGAAAGCTATGAATTAATTGGAAATGTAAAGCCAATCAACCCAGAGAAGAAGTATGATGAGATTTGGGAAGGAGAAGTGAGTATATTTCATGATAAGGCACAATTTAATCAGCAGATGAAGATTCTTGATCCTGATTATGTGATCCATGGAACTTATGAGTATCAGGTCTGCTCAGATATTGATGGAAAGTGCATTTATTTCGATGATAACACCTTTGGGTTTAAATACAAATCATCCAAAAAGACCACTTCCAACGAACAAAAAAAAAGTAATGACGGATTATTAGATCAGCGTGCATCGACAGATCCATACTCCCTTGCCTCGTTCATGCTGGTGGCCTTCCTTGCAGGACTGGCTGCGTTATTGACTCCATGTGTTTTTCCGATGATCCCGATGACTGTTACTTTTTTTACAGGAAAGGACAATCACAAGAAGGGTCGCTATGTAAATAGTCTCTTTTATGGTTTTTCGATTATCTTGATCTATTCATTAATTGGCCTTGTGTTGGCTCCGTTTATGGGACCTGAAACAGCCAATGATTTGGCGACTGGATGGATTCCGAATGTTATTTTCTTTACAGTTTTCATCGTTTTTGCACTTTCATTTTTTGGATTGTTTGAAATCACGTTGCCACATAAGTGGGTGAACAGTGTAGATGCAATGGGCGATAAAGGCGGGCTTGTTGGTGTGTTTTTTATGGCACTTACATTAGTCCTTGTTTCGTTTTCCTGTACAGGGCCAATAGTAGGCAGTATTTTGGTTGAATCTGCTGGGGGCCTGGCACTTAAGCCTGTGCTGGGAATGATTGCCTTTTCTGCTGCATTTGCTATACCATTTACGCTATTTGCACTATTCCCCAATTGGTTAAACTCTTTACCAAAGTCTGGTGGGTGGCTGAATTCTGTAAAAGTGGTATTAGGTTTTATCGAATTGGCGCTGGCTTTCAAGTTTTTAAGCATAGCCGATCAGGCCTACCATTGGGGTATCTTAGACCGGGATATTTATTTGGCTATCTGGATCATAATTTTCACCTTCCTTGGTTTGTATCTATTGGGCAAAATCAAATTGTCAGGAGACTCAGATACGAACAAAGTATCGGTAGTTCGGATGATTCTGTCGATGCTCACATTTACGTTCGTAGTTTATATGATACCTGGATTGTTCGGAGCTCCATTGAAGGCAATGGCCGGTTATTTACCACCCATGTCAACGCATGATTTTGCATTGGTTGAGACCATAAGGGCATCTGGAAATTCAGAGCCGGTTGTGATGGATGATCGTTGTGAAGAGCCGCTTTATGACGACTTTTTGCACTGGCCTCATGGCCTTATGGGTTACTTTGATTACGAGCAGGCGCTGGCATGTGCCAAGGCTACCAATAAACCGATATTTGTGGATTTTACCGGGCATGGATGTGTAAACTGTAGAGAAATGGAAGCCAGGGTTTGGGCAGAGGAAGAAGTTCTCAATCGACTCAACAATGATTTCGTGTTGCTCGCATTGTATGTTGATGATAAAACAGAGCTTGCTGAAAATAAATGGTATACTTCTTCCTATGATGACAGAATGAAGAAGACAATTGGGAAGCAAAATGCAGATTTTCAAATTACCAACTTTAACAACAATGCTCAGCCATTTTATGTAATTCTATCTCCAGACGGAGAGCTTTTGATAGAACCGACCGCATATGATTTAAATGTTGATAACTTTGTACAGTTTTTAGAAAAAGGTAAAGCCGCTTTCAAAAGGAGATAGTGTTTTAACGGATATGTGGAAAAAGGGAATTTTTATCGTCTTAGCTGTGGCAGCCATTGCCGCCACTTACTTTTTTACTCAACGGGCTCGCCTGGCAAGAGAAGCTTCGCAGATTGCACTGGACAGTGCGGCATTGGCTGAAGTGCCTGAGCCAACATTGCTTTATGGGATAGAAATTGATTCATTTGATGTTTTTGAAGGAAAAGTCAAATGGGGTCAAAGTCTTTCAAACATCCTTTCAGAGTTTGATATTTCAAATGAAAAAATTTATCAGCTAGCCAATCGAGCCAAGGATGTGTTTGATGTTAGACTGCTGAAAGCGGGTTATGGATTTACCATCATACATGAACGAAACGAAACGAAGACGGCTCGTCAGATGATTTTTGAGCCGGATGCTACTCAGTTTGTCATTTTTAACCTGACAGACTCTGTTTTTGTAGAGCGCGTGGGTCGAGAAGTTATTAAAGAAGAGAAGACGTTTACTGCTAGGATAGACGCCGGGTCAAGCGTCAACAACGAGATCATCGCTGGGGGTGGTTCTTCATTATTGGTACATCGACTGGTTGACATATTTGCCTGGCAGGTGGATTTTTTCAGAATTCAGGAAGGTGATGAGTTCACCGTGATCTATGAACAAGAGCGTGTCGGCGATCAGGTGGTTGGAATTGGTGAGATCTCTGGAGCCTACTTTAAGCATTGGGGTGAAGAGTATTATGCCGTACATTATGATCAGGGTACTGAGTCAGACTACTTCGATGAGGATGGCAATAGTCTCCGGAAGACATTCTTGAAAGCCCCATTAAACTTCACACGGATTAGTTCGCGGTATAGTCCAAGAAGGTACCATCCCGTTCAAAAGCGTTACAAGGCACATTTAGGAACGGACTATGCAGCACCAGTAGGGACAGAAATAAGAACAGTGGGAGATGGAGTGGTTTTAGAAGCAACCTATGGCAAGTACAACGGGAATTATGTAAAAGTGAAGCATAACAGTAATTATACCACACAGTATTTACACATGTCGAAAATTGCTCGTGGCATCCGACCTGGAGTTACAGTGAGACAAGGGCAGACAATAGGATTTGTTGGAAGCACTGGGTTAGCCAGTGGTCCACATTTGTGTTTCCGTTTTTGGAAGAATGGTCGACAGGTAGATGCACTAAAGGTGGACTTACCTCCATCTGAGCCAATTGACCCGACTAAGCTGAATAACTACCTGCACACAAAAAACGTTGTATTAAATAAGCTGATGAATATTCGACCTAAAACGGAAGAAAAGAAATCAGTCCTGGCGCAAATTCCTCTGAACCAGAACTAAAGCCTGGAATCTATTTTAATTATTACCAGAATTTCCGTTAATTTGGCCTTGTCACCAAACTTTTCGGAATGCCTAAAATTGCATTATCCTTTAGCCTAACGTTAATTGCTGTGTTGTGTATTGGTCAAGCCTCTGACGAATACGTGCGCATTGACGGCCAACTATTAAGTGCGAAAGACTCCTCTGTAGTAACAGCGAGCTTGTTATATGAGAAACTTCCCTATTATGATGATATGGGAATGAACAAGAGTAATGCTGAAGGTAAGTTTGAGCTTTACCTTGTCAAGGGGAACGAATACAATTTCAAAGTAACCCAATCTGGATTTGAAGAATTCACGAGTAAAATTACTGTGGCCGACGAAAGTGGTGACGGGTCGATGAGTGTCGTTTTTTACATTTCACCAATAGAAGAGCCCGAGTTGATGACGATTGATAACTTAATATTTGCTCGAGGTAGCGATCAAATATCTTCAGCATCTTATTCGAGTCTTGATGATCTGGCTGCTTACCTGGATGAGAGACCAAACATGGTTATTCAGCTGGAAGGTCACACCGACTTTGCTGGAAATGCTGAAGCAAACATGGCATTGTCTCAAGCGCGGGTAGAAGCGGTAAAAGAATACCTTTCGGATAAGGGAATTAAGAAAAACCGCTTGTACACAAAAGCTTTTGGTGGTACTCAGCCACTATCTACTGACCGTACGGATGAAGCCAAAACAAGGAATAGGCGAGTAGAAGTTAGGGTACTTAGAAGATAACAAGATTATGAAAAAATTATTAGCCCTTGCATTGCTATGCATTTCATTCATAGCAACTGCTCAAACGGAAGAGACTATAGTTTGGGGAACGGACGTTGTGGACGTGTCTAGTGAATATTCACCATTGGAATACTCGGCTATTCAGGCCCTTCATAAGCCAAATGTTTTGCCTGCAGGGGGAGACAACCCAAATGCCTGGAGGCCAAAATCAGAGAGTAATCAGGATTTCATCATGGTCTCCTTTGATAAGCCGATCAAAGCAAAACAAGTAGCGATTGCAGAATCAGAAAATCCAGGAGCTGTTACCAAGGTGTATGCATACGATGCTGAATACAATGAATATTTACTCTTCGAACTAACGCCAAGATCCATTCCTCTGGATAGTAGGTTGCTGAACCTCTTTTTTGATCCTACACCTTATGAAATTTATGCCATTAAAGTATTTATAGATGGCGAAGCGGTACCTGGATATAATGCGATTGACGCAGTTGGTGTTTCTGCATCCAATTTACCAATAACTGTATTGATTAATTTGGTTCCGGGCTTGGCTCAAAATGCCAAGGCAGATAAGCTCAGTGCCAACGTAAATAGTAAATACATTGAGCATAGTCCGATAATCTCTCCGGATGGAAAGCGTTTGTACTTCAGTAGACGCTATCACCCTGGAAATTCGGGTGGTGTGGATGATGTAGAAGATATCTGGGTATCGGAACTCGATGAGGAAACTGGTGAATGGTTACCTGCAAAAAATGCCGGGCCGCCATTGAACACTCCCGGGCCTAACTTTATAAGCTCGATCACGATGGTAGATGGTAAAGAAACATTGATTCTAGGTAACCGATATGGAAAACAAGGGAGGATGTATTCGGGTGTCTCCATGTCTACACGTAAAGGAGATAAGTTTGAAAATCCGGAAGCAGTAGAAGTCACTAATGATTATAATTATTCTCCAAAAGTGGACTACTTTCTTGGTAACTCCGGTGAGGTAATGATTATTTCGGCGGAACGTGATGATTCCTACGGCGGGAGAGATCTGTATGTTAGTATTAAAGAGGGTAAGGTCTGGTCAGAACCATTAAACCTTGGGAATGAGATTAATACGGCAACAGATGACTATTCGCCATTTTTAGGAGTCGATAACAAGACACTTTATTTCACGTCTTCCGGATACAGCGGCTATGGTGGAGCAGATATTTATGTAAGTATCCGGTTGGATAATTCCTCATGGGAGCGGTGGTCTACGCCTGAGAATCTGGGTGCAAGTGTTAACTCGGAAGGAGACGATCAGTATTTCAGTATTCCTTCTTCTGGTAAACACATTTATTTTTCAAGAGGAAAGGTAGATGATGATACAGACATCTTTAGTTTCAAGGCAAATGAACTGATCGTAGACAAGAGTTCTAAACTAATGGCGTCAGTTGGGCACATTGCCTATGGCCCAGAAGACTTCATCGTGACAATTAGTGGTAGGGTATTGGAAAAGGGTTCAGGAAAGACCATGTCTGGAGTACCTGTTATTATAGAGCGCTTGCCAGATGGTGCAGAGATGGGCCAAACAGAGACCGAAAAAGATGGTAGCTATGAAATAAGTATACGTGGGGGTGCCAGATATGGATTGCGATCCGAGAAAAAAGGATACTTATCTACCGATGAGAATTTTGATTTAAACGAACTTGAGGCTAACGAAGAACGAACCATCGATTTGGAATTGACTAAAATTGAAACGGGTGTTAGCATCGTATTGAATAATATTTTCTTTGACACGGATAAAGCAGTGCTTAAGACAGCATCGTACCCTGAACTTAACCGGTTATTGAAGTATTTGGAAGAAAAAGACATTAAACGAATTCAGATTGATGGCCACACAGATGATGTGGGTAGAGACGAATACAACCAAAAGCTTTCCGAGCGTAGAGCCAAGGCAGTGTATAACTTCTTCCGTCAAAACGGGATTGATGCTGATCGCCTGGTTTCTAAAGGGTATGGAGAAACTAAGCCTGTAGTAGCAAACGACTCAGATGCCAATCGTGCTAAAAACAGACGTGTAGAGTTCAAAGTATTGGAATAATTAGTTGCTTGTCACGAGCACCGCTTGTGACCGGAAGATTCGGTGCATTTCCTTTATTCTTTTACTAGGGTAAAGGAAATTTGCTTTTTGGATGTTCGTAAATGCCTTATCGAACTTTCCTTGATTGTAAAGATCGATTCCCATGTTATAGTATTGCAGTCCTGCCAGGTCTTCAAGCGAGATAATGTTATTTACAGCGTCAATATTGAGCGTCATCCCGTCTTCAGCTTTAAACTTTTGGATTAGCAAAACCATGATCCGCATCATATGACTTTAATACTAGTTCATTGTCCAGTTTTGCCATGGCATTATCAAACTCAGAGGCTATCTCTGGCGAGATCCACTTATCTCAGATGCCAACCGTGCTAAAAACAGATGTGTAGAGTTCAAAGTATTGGAATAATTAGTTGCTTGTCACGAGCACCGCTTGTGACCGGAAGATTCGGTGCATTTCCTTTATTCTTTTACTAGGGTAAAGGAAATTTGCTTTTTGGATGTTCGTAAATGCCTTATCGAACTTTCCTTGATTGTAAAGATCGATTCCCATGTTATAGTATTGCAGTCCTGCCAGGTCTTCAAGCGAGATAATGTTATTTACAGCGTCAATATTGAGCGTCATCCCGTCTTCAGCTTTAAACTTTTCTATTTGCCGAGCGATCTCTTTTTCATCGGTTATAAATCCATTAATAGCATCTGTTGGCTCAATAAGAACTTTTTCCCCGTCCAAATAGGCCATAAGAAACACGTGATAGTTGAATTCATAGATATTGTATGGGATGCTCAACTGATCCAAAATGGCGGCATAAAATGCGGTACCGGTAAGACAATCATATTTTCCTGACTCAAAAAGATCTGAGAACAAGACATCATTGCGGTACCAACTTAATTTCTTTCGGTGGCTGTAATAAAAAACACGCTCAAGCACCATTCGTGGGTGAATGTTGGCCACCTTACGACCAAGCTTGTCCAAATGCGTTCTGAAGTCAGTTAGATACTGATTATATTTATTCGAATCTACAAGCGGATCTGCTGCCAACATGATTTGAAGTGGATCAGCGTTAGAAAATGCTTGTTGTTCAAAATCCGAATGAAATACCTCCGCATCAAGGTCTTGCTGAGCGAGAGCACTCAGGGATAAAATGAAAAGGCATATGGTCGCGTTGATTTTCAAAGTTGAAGAATTCTGTATTCTTGTATTACGTTAAAGTTAACAAATTGTTAACAAACAAGATAATTATTAACATTAACTACTTATGTCAGGGCCCCAAAATTCGATGAATAATCCATTTTTTCCTTTGTATGAAGCACATCAAAGAACTTCCGTTAACTTGAAAAAAGCCGCTATTGGCTCGAGAAGAACTAAACTGAACCGGTTGAAGCAATGGTTACTCAGCCATCAGGACAGTATTTGTGAGGCAGAGTACGAAGATCTCAGGAAGCCGTCAGATGAAGTTAATGTTACGGAATTGTATCCTGTGTTAACAGAAGCTCGACATGCAATAGCTAAATTGAACAACTGGACAACACCTACATCAGTTGGAGGAAGCCTGACCTTCATTGGAACGAGTGCCTCTATTTATTACGAGCCAAAAGGGACTTCATTAATTATATCCCCATGGAATTATCCTGTGCTTTTGGCTGTAGGACCATTGATCTCGGCCATTGCAGCGGGTAATACAGTGGTACTCAAACCTTCGGAGTTCACGCCGGCTACCAATTCGGTTATTGCCCAGATGATCCACGACGTTTTTGATCCGGGAGAAGTGGAGCTTGTAGAAGGAGAGGCAGATGTCGCAGCGGCGCTTTTAGAGCTACCGTTCGATCACATTTTTTTTACAGGTAGTCCACAAGTTGGGAAAATCGTGATGGGAGCTGCTGCTAAAAACTTAACCTCAGTAACATTGGAGCTCGGGGGAAAATCACCAACTATAGTAGATGAAACGGCTAATATCATGGATGCAGCTGGTAAAATCTGTTGGGCAAAATGGACAAATGCCGGGCAAACCTGTGTTGCTCCAGACTATCTGTTCGTCCATGAGAAAGTAGTAGATAAATTGATAGGAGAGCTGAAAGAATCTTCAAATAAGATGTATGCGAAAAAGGACAATTACACTTCCATAATTAATGATAAGCACTTCAATCGACTTGAAGAAACAATCTCTGATGCTACATCAAAGGGAGCTGACGTACTCTTGAGTGGAAACCGTTCGAAAGATGAATTGACAATTGACCCGATGATTATTGGAAATGTCTCTGAAGATATGCGGATTATGCAGGATGAGATTTTTGGTCCGATACTCCCTATTATGACTTATAAGGAGTTGGGTGAAGTCGTGAACTACATCAATGCACGACCTAAGCCGCTAGCTCTTTATTTGTATTCTAAAAAGACATCAAGTAGAAAGAGGATATTACAAGAAACGAGCTCAGGCTCACTTGTATTTAATGATAGTGTCATTCAATTCGGTCATCCTAAACTACAAATGGGAGGAGTCAATAATAGCGGAATAGGTAAGGCACATGGTCATGCTGGCTTTTTGGAATTTACACATCAGAAATCGGTTATGAAACAAATGGTTGGGTTCACCATAGCCTCTACTGTGCGCCCTCCGTACAATAATATAAAAAAGAAGGTCATACAATTGATGCTTAAGTACTTCTAGCATATTATTTTAGCACTTGCTATGAAACAGATACTACCATTACTTCTATTAGTTATTTTGGCAGCATGTACTTCCGGGTCGAGTGAACGTCCTGCGGGTTGGGACGGAGTCTGGAAAGCAACCTGGGAGACGGACCCCGCTTCTTTTGAGGGAATAGACGGCATCACAGACTTTACCATGACTGGTCAATTTACCTTTGATAATGATGAGCTTAATATTAAAGCTTTTGGTTTTGAAGGTTGTGTGTTTAGTCAGGACACATTGGATCATTCCCTATCCTGGAAGGTGAGCAATGACTCATTAGTTACAAAAAATGATGAAGAGACACCTGGAATGGTCTTTTTAATAAAAGAAAAAACAGATGACCGGGTGCGTCTTCAATTGATGGAGGATATCTTCCTAACGCTGCAGAAGAAATAGTGGCTTAGATTTCATTGATGTTTTTTAGATAGTAGTCAGCTTGCTTTAGTATGGCCGCTCGTTTATCTGCATCCATTCGGTCCCATGTTCTGTACATCATACCTATGCGAGGGTTTTTTTCAAATTGTTTTCGGTGTTGATCATAGAAATTCCAGTAAAGGGAGTTGAATGGGCAGGCATTCTCACCTACCTTTTTGGTTTGGCTATAATGGCATTTTTCACAATAGTCACTCATCTTGTGAATGTAATTGGAAGAGGAGACGTACGGTTTAGTGCCCACGATTCCCCCATCAGCAAATTGACTCATTCCACGAGTGTTCGTGATTTCCACCCATTCAATGGCATCAATGTAAATGCCGAGATACCACTCATCCACCTCTGAGGGATCGACCATGACTAATAGCGCGAAATTCCCGGTGATCATGAGTCGTTGGATATGGTGGGCATAAGCATTTTCTAATGACTGATTGATTGCATGGTGCAAGCAGTTCATTTTGGTTTGTCCATCCCAAAACCAAGAAGGTAATTTGTTTGAATGATCAAGCTCGTTTAACTCCGCGTAATCCGGCATTTTAGCCCAATAAACACCACGCATGAATTCACGCCATCCAATAATCTGTCGTACAAAACCCTCCACCGAAGAGATATTTATCTCCTCTTTATTCTCCTCCCAGTGCTTGACCACTGTATCCACTACCTCTTTTGGCGAAATGAGTTTTACATTCATGGCAAAGGATAGCAGCGAGTGAAAACCAAAAGCTGTACGTTCGGTCATCGCATCCTGGTAATCTCCGAAGCCCTTTAAGTAGCGCTTACAGAAAATGTTCAGATCGGCAAGGGCTTCTCTTCGGCTAACTGGCCAGTGAAAGTTAGCGGCATCTATTTTTCCAATTGTCTTAACCTCCGACTCAATGATTAGTCTTTCTATACTTGAAACATCATGGGTTCTAGAGTTGCGGTCTGGTATGGTTACACTTTGGGGCAACTTCTTTCTATTGGACTTGTCATAATTCCACTGACCAGTAACTGGTTTCGACCCTTCCATCATTACGTCATGCTTTTTACGCATATGCCGGTAAAAGGACTCCATTAAATAGGTTTTCTTGCCTTCGAAAAATTCAGAAAGCTCATCACGCGTGGAATAAAAGTGCTCTGAATCTACAGCATTCCAGGAAATATCCAGTTGCTTACAAAACTCTTGTAGCTGTTCATCCAGTCGATACTCATCAGGAAGTTGGTATTCAAAATGCTCTATTTGTTCTTTCTTAATAATCTGTGATAGATTTTCTGGAATGGATTGTTTGTTGTGTTCATCATTTAAGTGGATGTATTGAAAGCGAAAACCCTTGGAGCTCATTTCTTCAGCAAAGGTTCTCATTGCGGAAAAAAAACCGACTACTTTTTGAATGTGATGAGGTGCATAGTCGGTCTCCTGCCTTACTTCCATCATTACAAAAAGGACATTCGAATTTGTTTCATCAAACCAACTATGGTCGTGATTGAGTTGGTCACCTAGTATTAGTCGCAGTGTTTTCATTTGTCAGAAAACCGATGTTAACTCATTTAGTTTTCTTTGGTGACCACCTTATATTTGAAGAAATCAAATCAATCGATTTATGCTTGAAAACATCCTGACCTTATTAATGCTCATATTACTACAAGCAGTATTGGGTTTCGACAATCTCCTGTACATTTCTTTGGAATCTAAAGGTGCTCCAGCAGATAAACAGAAGATGGTTAGGACGACCGGGATAGCGATTGCCATTGTCCTGCGAATTGTCCTTTTGTTTGTTTTGGTAAATCTGATCAAGTATTTCCAGAATACACTATTTAAAATCGATACAGCCTGGGTTCACGGTATTTTCAATGGTCATAGCTTAATCGTATTATTTGGCGGAGCCTTTATTCTATATACAGCGCTCAAGGAAATCTGGCATTTGGTGTATTTGGAGGAGCATGATCAGGAAGAGCGAAAGACAGAATCCGTTGGTAAAATTATTACCATGATCGTGATTATGAACCTGGTATTTTCTTTTGATTCGATCCTGAGTGCAATGGCCCTTAGTGATGTGTTTTGGGTGATGGCTAGTGCGATTGTGATTAGTGGAGTGCTGATGATCTGGTTATCCGATAAAGTATCTACGTTCTTAGTGAAAAACCGTCTTTACGAAGTGCTGGGTTTATTCATTCTCTTTTTAGTTGGCGTTATGTTGCTTTCAGAGGGTGGCCATTTGGCTCATCTGGAATTCTTCGGAAGTGAAGTGACTCCAATGAGTAAAACCACTTTCTATTTCGTGATAGCGATTTTGGTGATTATTGACATTGTTCAGGGCAAGTATCAAAAGAAGCTCCTGGCGAGAAAAAAATTAATGAAATAGTCTTTAAATCACCTTTGACTGACATAGCACTTATCAAGTGCTCACTGGAATTTGTACTAAACTTGCAGCGTGAAAACAATTGCATTAAAATCAGGTAAGGATAGGTCCCTTCTCCGCAAGCATCCGTGGGTGTTTAGTGGAGCGCTAAATTTGCAGGAAGAAATTCAGAACGGAGAGTTAGTCAGAGTTGTCAACAAAAAGGGGCAGTTTCTGGGTATCGGTCATTATCAAAATGCATCAATAGCTGTTCGGGTTATTTCTTTTAATGATGTTGCTGTTGATCATGCATTCTGGGTAAACGCCCTTCGAAAGGCAAGTGAAACCAGAACTAGACTTTCACTACCTAATGACGATACGACCATTTATCGCTTAGTGCATGGAGAGGGAGATATGCTCACTGGATTGGTTATAGATATCTATGATGATACTGCAGTGATCCAGCCACATAGTCACGGAATGTATCTTCAAGCCAAGGAGGTTAGTGAAGCTTTAAAGGATGTACTGGGCTCCTCATTGACAACCTGCATACTTAAGCATCCCAGTAATGTGAAGGACGAAGGTGCTGAGGTACTTTTCGGTGAGTCAAAGGCTATATTCGAAACTAAAGAATGGAATATTACCTATAAACTTGATTTGCTCAATGGTCAAAAAACAGGGTTTTTCGTGGATCAACGCGAGAATAGGAGACGTCTGGGAGAGTATAGTAAGGGAAAAAAAGTCCTGAACACGTTTTGCTACAACGGAGGGTTTTCACTTTGTGCCTTGAAAGCGGGCGCTGAAAAAGTCGTATCCATTGATGTTTCCAAACCTGCAATCGAACAAACGAAGAATAACCTTATAGCGAATGGGTTTGATCCTGAACTCCATGAATGCATAGCCATGGACACGTTTGAATACATGCAACAAAATAGCGAGGATTTTGATGTGATTGTGTTGGACCCCCCAGCTTTTGCAAAGAAGATAAGTGCCCGTCACAATGCTATTAAAGGCTACACCAGACTCAATGCCATGGCCCTGAGACAGATCAAACCTGGAGGCATTCTATTCACATTTAGTTGCTCACAAGTTGTAGACAAAACACTTTTCTACAACGCTATAGTAGCTGCTGCCATTCAGGCGGGTCGTAATGTGAAAGTGTTGGAACGCCTGTCCCAACCAGCTGACCATCCGGTAAGTATCTTTCATCCTGAGGGAGAGTATTTGAAAGGGCTGATTTTGGAGGTAAACTAGCTATTCCTCAATCACCTTCTGTGCATTCTCTAATACAAATCGGTCTGGATTATGCGGGTCAATAGACAAGCCCCACTTTTCCATTACAGGTGCTTCCAGTCCCTTTTGACGGTATTCATCTGGAGTCATAATGGGAATTCCGAAAATAATGGGATAATAGCGATTACAATCCGGACACAGCATGATTCCTTCGTGGATTTCCTCATCTATTTCTGAAATGATGGTTACCTGCAAGTCCTGCTTGTCAAACGGACAGCACATTTTGTCCAATAATGCCTTTCTCATATGATGTCGATGTTTCTTAATTCCTTTAATTTTTGATTGTATGCTCTGACCGCTGTTTCAGGATCATCCGCACTCATGATTCCAGAAATGATGGCAATACCTTGAAAGTCCAGGTTTTCAAGTTCGTTTAAATTATCCGGACGAATACCTCCTGATAGAAACAGCGGCAAATCGGTGATTTCTCTGGTATTCCTAACTGAGTCCGGAGAGACAATCTCACAACTACCTACAGATGGCGAGGGAAACATTGCACAAAAGCTGAGATAGGAAAAAGCTTCCTTATCTGCCCAACTAATTTTTGTTAAATCATTTCCCACTGTAAGTCCAATGGTTTTGTCTTTAAGGGCGACTTTTGCCTCTTTCCAATTTTTTGGTGCCTCATCAAAATGGACACCTTCAAGTCCCAACTCCACACTTATTTCCCAGTCGTCATGCATTAACACCGGGGTGTTGTGAACCATCGCCAATTGCTTGATTTGATGAATGAGCGAATGTTTTTGGTGGACACTATAATCAGTGGGCCAATGATTCCATATTTGGATCATTCCTAGTCCTCCTTTCAGTGCGCGTGACAGTTTTTCAAGCACACCTTCCATCGTTGGGTCCAGCACTAAGTAAACGCCTGATAATCCACTCATTTCCATCCTTCATTAAAAGCCTTGAAAAACGCTCCCCAGTATGGGTCTACTCCAGTTGGAGTATAGGGCTTTTGGTGCTGTTGATGATCGAGACAGCTGAATAGCTCTTTTTCGGTCAGCTCACCTACTACGGTGCCGCGTATACCCTCTTGGTCTAAAGTACTCAAGAGTTCTTTTTCACTTCCAGGAGCAACCGACATGATCATTGATCCAGCACCAATAGACCTCAATGGGTTGATATCGAATAATTCCGCAATTGCGAGTGTTTCTTCAGAAATAGGAATTGCATTGAGGTCTACCTGAAAACCGCACCCCGACGCACGACTTAGCTCGTATATGGCACCAAGTACGCCACCTTCCGTGACGTCATGCATGGCATGAAGGTCTTGATTGGCCGACAATGTATTCTGTGCAATTTGTGCTTCTTGCAATACGGATAGTTGCCAGAAATTTTCGGAAGCCGATTGTTGTATTTCTTTTCCGAGATGATCAGTTACGGATTTTGGAAAGGCCATTGCAAGTAGTGATGTCGAGGAAATTCCAGCACTTTTGGTCATGACTATCTTGTCTCCCGGCTGGGCTCGATTGCTGCGCAAGATTTGATCCAGTGGAGCATGTAAAAACATGGTGCCCCCACCACAGATGGTTGATTCCTGTCCAGGAATCTGACCTGTATGACCACCTGTAATGGCAATTCCGTTTTTCTTACATAGCTGATCAATGTGTTTCCAATATGTATTGAAATCTTGCTTAGATAAAGTGGTGGGCAAGTTCAGCACAAACTGTGCATACTGCGGGCTGAAGCCCGTAGTGGCCATATCATTGATCAGAAGATGAACAGAAAGCCAGGCAGACACTTCCATACCTAGTGAAGGAATGAGTGACAGAGGATCGCTGGATATGGCCAGACCTTGCCCACCACCCAAATCGATTACAGAGGTATCCACTCCAAACTGAGCACCACAAATTACTTCACTTCGAGTTGTACCGAGAGATCCTAATAACAGTTCCTTAAAAATCGATTCATCTACTTTTCCACTATTGGAATCAAAAGCTCCCATTAAACGTCGTTTAGCTGAATGTGAAATCCGAAAAAATCACCGTAAGGAACTTGCCACTGCTGAGTTGGAAACCACTTGGGCAAACCTGTTGCGTTCCATGAGATGGTATAGTCCCTGTCAGGCAGGGCTTTCGCCACAAGCTCTTTCAGTGTTTTCGGTGTATAAAAATTAGCGGTGACGTAGTAGTTGTTTTTATTGAATGCCTGCTGCACACGCCTTCGAATTAGCTTTGGTGTGTTTTTGTTCATCATCCCCATGATGATGCTGTATTTTCCTACACGTGCTGCCTCACGAATCACAGCTACAGGATCTTTGTAATATTCGAAAGTTGTTACAAAGGCAAGCGCATCAAATGAATGGTCCTTAAATGGCATGTGGTGAGAGTCAGCAAGGACCAAGTCGCCATCAAACAGATGTACACCCTGAGCCAACATGAAAGGCGAAATATCACCACCAGTTGCTTCGATTCCTATCTCATGCCACCACCGAGTAAAACGCGTGGTACCACAGCCAAATTCCAATAATGTATTGACTCGAGTATCTTTTTTGATGAGTTGTTCAAGTGTCTTTTTTTGCCAAACTTCCTGTCGTTTATACGGGCCTTCATAATAATCTTCATAATGGTCCGTATCATTACGGTTAAAAAACCATTCTTTACGCCCTTGCCAGTTACGCAACTCGCCGGTTGCTACATCAAATTTTTGTTGCTGTTCGATATTACTCATAGGTCATACATTTTGATAACCTGAGTAATGCCCTGAAAATAGAAGATTATAGATCACTTGGGAATGATTACAATTCCTACGCTGGCATTATCCAGATCAGGTTTCGGGTATAATCTCAGCTCCATTTAGGAAGCACCCCCTTGTAAAATTTCTGATGGCTCAAAGGTAGTGAACAATCAGTGGAAGATGAAAGGTTTCCAGCCTTCAGAGACCTGTAATCTGAGTGTTTTCGGAAAATTGCTGAAGGCGAGACCATGACGCTACTTTTCCTTTTTGGTAGTGATGATGATTACTCCGCCTGTTGCGTTGTATTCTTCGATGGCCTTTTCGCCTTTTAAGACATCTATTTTTTCAATCAGTTCAGGAGAGAGTTTGTCCAGTTTAGCTTTTGAAGAAACCTGACCATCAATGATGACGATTGGTTCATCGCCACTAGAGCTTCTTATTCGCACATTGTTCGCGTCAATATCAATACCAGACGATGACTCCTTGGCATAGCGGATACTCATCGTACTGTCTGTCGACGTATTGTGAGCTGAGGTGATCAGGATTACTCCATTTGGAGCATTATATTTTTTCATCGCCTGCTCATCTTTAACCACATTTATCGATTCGATTTTTGCCGGATCTATCAATTTCAATATGGCGTAATCGTATTTTTTACCATCAATGTAAACATCGGGTTCAGCTCCATTCTCTACTTTGACACTCACCCGACTTGAGGGTTTATCTGGCTTATGAACATCCTGGGCATTTCCAATGGACAAAGTCAGACACCACACGCATATTAGTACAATTAGATATTTCATGTTATTAATAATTTATTGCTGTAGAAAGTTAATTATCGAGAAGCCGAATAAATCACGATGAGTTCATCGCTATATATGATCTCCTCTTGAGGTTGAGATTCTTCATTGAATAGAGCTTGTGCATTTTCGAGTAATTGCCTTTTCTCCGATAAGCTCATTTGGTCTGATGGCTTGGGTGTAACCCAAAATATGAAAAATGCCAGAATTGAAGCCGCCATCCCAGAGAGCCCATACAATAGACGCTGCTGCTTTTTCTTCTGGAGTATTTTTTCCCAAAGAGAAGTTTCCAGAGTGGGTGGGGGGTCGTGTCTATTTTTGGAGACATAGTGAGACCACACCTCTAGCGCTTGATCTGTATCGGAAGTGTTAAAAAGTTCCTTTTCTTCCTCAAGTGATGTTTCTCCATTCAGGTATTTATTGATCAAATCCTCTTTATTCATAGCTGTAGTTTTGTTTGAGTTTGGAGCTAATTTGCTTACGAGCTCGTGAAAGTAAAACTCTGATATGTTCAGTTTTCAATCCAGTCGCTGTGGCAATTTCAGCGAACTCTAACCCATCGAGATCACGTAGAGCCAACACGATCCGCTGATTTTCTGGCAAAGTTTTAAGCAACTTTTTTATAATCGCATTTAGTTCTTGCCATTCAATCTCATTGTGTGTATTGCGAGGATCCACTGATTCGTTTTTCACTCCATTCACATACAATGGCTTTCGTTGTTTCAACAGATCAAAACAATGATTTCTAGCGGTAACCAGCACAAAACCTGTCACATTTGGATGAGTACTCAGCTGCTTTCTTTTGCTCCAGAGTTTTAACATGATTTCCTGTACAGCATCATTTGTATTCTCAGTTTCTCCAAGCATTCGATGTACCATGGGATAGATTTTCTGAGTGAGTGGAAGTATGGTCTCTTTAAATGTTCTGCTGTTCATTTGTATCTATTAACGATAAATTTCGGTTGGCATAACACAATACCTTTTAATAATCTGTCAATTCACTAATTTTAGTCTCATGGAAAAAAACCCACGACCAAAATTTCCAATACTTGTCACAGAAAAACGAGCCATCAAACGTATCACCATATGGGGTGTTCTAGGCGATGCGGTAAGTGCTTTTAACCTGGAGCGCGGACTTGTTTTTACCTTAAAGTTGCTAGTGACTAATCCAGGGGGGCTGTTGCATCAGTATTTAAATGAAGGAAGGTTTCGGATTTTTAATGGATTCAGACTCCTAATTCTTACCACTGCCGTGAGCTTGTTCCTTATGTATCTTGTTGGGCCGGAGGAGATTTTTGGCAACTTAACCGAAGGATGGGATAACTATGAAGCATCGGAAGCGAAAATAGACCCTGCCGAATTACAACATGTCTTTTTTGACTGGTATAATATCCTGCTTTGGATTGCCATTCCTATTTATGCATTGTTTTCCTATATGGCCAATCGCAAGGCGGGCTATAATTATGCGGAACATGTGGTCATGCAGTCATTTCACATTTCAGCAATCAATGTCATAACAATTGTACTGATCGGTTTTTCGATCTTGATATCGGTTTCCTGGATGTTTTATGCTATTCTTCTCGTATCCCTTGTTTATTATCTGTGGATGCTAACTGCATGGATCAGAAGGCGGAGCGTTTGGTTTATCCTTAAGAATGTATTTGCTTTTTTACTAGCCAATTTGATTTATGTTTTTGTGTCATCTGGAATTGCAATGGTGATTCTTTTAAGTAAATAGAATTGAAGTTGGGATTTCTTCGAATGACTTAAAATTAATTCTCATAAACACACTCGACTGGTATTGGTTAAATCTGTAATTTGGTAGTAATAGTTATTGGATACGTTATTTCCAGATTTTTATTGCGGTAATCGCAGATAGAAATGATTTTTTAAAGGCAGTAATTGTCACATGTAATACACGATCTCTAATGAAAAAAGTACCCATTATTCTCGCATCATTGGTTGGGCTGATTTTAATAGCAGCGGTAGTCCTTCCGATTATCTTTAAAGACGATATCCAGGCCGCCATTGATAATGAATTGGACAATGCGCTCAATGCAAAGGTTTATTACGATACAGATGCCTTTAGCGTGTCGTTGTTTAAGAGCTTCCCCGACGTATCGGTGACTGTGGGTAATTTCGGAATTGTTGGTTTAGAACCATTCGAGTCAGATACGCTGGTCGCAGTTGATGAATTTAGTCTATCCCTCGACATCATGTCGGTAATCAGTGGAGATCAGATAGAAATCGTGAACGTGTCTCTTTTGGAACCGATGATCAACATCATTGTATTGGAAGATGGTACAGCCAATTACGACATAGTCAAGCCCACTGAAGAAACAGTAGCAGACGAATCAGGTGAAAGCGCCCCACTGTCGATTAAAATACAAGGCTGGGAAATTGTAAATGCCAACATCATTTACGCTGATGCTGCCACCCCAATGATCGCAGCAATTGGAGGTATGACCCACACAGGATCTGGTGACTTTTCACTAGATGTTTTTGACATGGTGACTACCACTTCTGTGAATGCGATGACCTTTAACTATGATGGAGTGGACTACATCTACAAGAAATCGCTAGATGCAGATATTACCGTGGCCATGGACCTGGCCAATATGAAATTCACATTTAAAGAAAACAAAATTAGCCTGAGCAATTTCGGTTTTGGGTTTGAAGGGTTTGTTAGCATGCCTGCTGAGGATATAGCTATGGATATCACGTTTGCGGGCAACGAAATAGATTTGATTAGTGTGCTTTCATTGATTCCCGGGACTTATCAGGAGTACCTCGATGGCGTTACCGCCTCAGGGACAGTAGGGTTTGATGGCTATGTGCGAGGGATTTACAATGAAAACAGCATGCCGCAAGTTTTGGCGAATTTTGGTATCGAAGGAGGAAAAATAGTCTATGCTGATTACCCAATTCCAATGGAACAAATAGATGTAAAGGCAACTTTCGACATGCCTTCTGCAGACCTTACGGAAACCACTTTCTTAATGGACAAGTTTCACATGTTGCTGGATGGTGAGGAGGTCACTGCTTATCTGGACTTCAAGGATCTGGAAGACTATTACTGGGACTTCCGAATGAATGGGAACCTGGACCTTGAGAAAATCACACAGGTGATTAAGCTGGAGGAAACGACATTGAAAGGAAAAGTAAAAGCTCAGCTCACTACTAAAGGGCGCATGTCCGATCTGGAAGCCGAGCGTTATGCCAATCTACCAACATCGGGAAGTATGGAAATAACCGGATTCTACTATGAAAGTCCCGATCTTCCGCAGGGTTTCGGCATTGCAAATACAAAAATGACCCTAGATCCTAAAGACATTACTTTGGCTAATTTCTCTGGAAATGCTGGGAAGACAGACCTCAACATGGATGGTAAAATTTCCAACTACCTGGCCTATGCATTGAATGATAGTGCTATGCTTTACGGTAAGCTGAACTTTAGTTCATCGCTAGTTGATGCGAATGAGTGGATGAGTGAAGAAACGACTGAGGAAGAAGTGACGGAAGACACGGCCGCTTTGGAGATTGTGAGAATTCCAGAAAATATTGATTTTGTACTGGCCTCTAATATTGAGAACATACGCTATGATGACCTTGAGTTGAAGAAATTCAATGGCCAACTTATCATTCGAGACGGAGCTGTCCGAATGGAGAAAGTTGGGTTTAATCTTCTCGATGGCGAGTTCGAAATGAATGGTGCGTATGAGTCTGCTATGGCTCTGGAAAAACCAATTTATGACTTTGATTTTGGCATAAAGGGGTTATCGATTTCTTCTGCGTTCGAATCATTCGTGACCGTTCAAAAACTCGTGCCGGTAGCAGAGAAAATGACTGGTAAGTTTTCCACAGACTTTAAACTAGGTGGCTCAATCGGAGAAGGAATGATGCCTATTTATGAGGACATGCAAGGATCTGGCTTGGCTGAAATAGCGCAAGCTTCTCTTAAGAATGTGAAGGTGCTATCGGCAGTATCGAGTGTGAGTAAACTCAGTCAATCAGATGGAGAAGTAACCATGAAGGATGTGTTGTTATCACTTGAGATCAGGGATGGTCGTCTTTGGGTAGAGCCATTTGACTTGACCATTGGAGGCCGAAAGGCTACAGTTGGTGGAAGTACAGGAGTAGATGGCTCGCTGGATTACGCGATGGCCATGGATGTGCCTTCTGGTCAGGTTGGTGACGCCTTGAATAGTGCCATATCATCATTTGCCGGTATTAGTAATGCGGTGGGAAAAGACATTACCCTCAACCTGGGAATAGCAGGAACCTACGATGACCCGAAGGTGAAACTGCTAAGCGCTGGCCCAAGCGGCGAGGGCGGCTCTTCGGGTGTAAAGGCCGCACTACAGCAACAGGCTAAGGAGAAAGTGGCCGAGAAGAAAGAGGAGGTGAAAAAAGCGGTAACCGAAGCGAAAGATTCTGTAACTACAGTTGTCACCGAAAAGGTAGACTCTGCTAAAGCAGAAGTAAAAGAAAAGGTGGAAGAAGCGAAAGATGAGGCCCAAGAAGAGGTAAAGGATAAAGCGAAAGATGCCTTGAAGGGTGTATTCGGTAAGAAGAAAAAGGATGGAGGAGAATAGTAAATCAAGTGATTAGTGATTGGTTGTTGATTAGGGCTGATCACTAATCACCCATCACATGCTAACTAGTTAATGACATGAAAACTCTCTGCATTATTCTCTTCTTTCTAACAGCCTGCTCAGTTCCTCAAAAAGAACAGACCACTCTCTACGACTATGATATAGAGCAGCGTATTGAGGAGCTTGGAATCGAATTGAAAACACCAGGATCCCCAGTCGCCAATTATGTGAATGCTGTGCGAACCGGAAATCTTGTATTCATGGCAGGCAAGGGACCAAGACTCCCAGAAGGTGAGAATGTCGT
>JAMWZA010000093.1 GCA_024305105.1 Marinoscillum sp. | reverse complement strand
CTATACGTTCCTGGAGGTACGGACAAAGTGGAGTTGATTAATACAAATGAAGAGGTAACTATAATAGAATTTTAAATGAAGGTAATTTTTAAGTTTACAGTTGGGTTGTCAATGGTTTTGTTTTTACTCTTTCATGCATCATGTAAGGAAGAGGAAGTTGATAACATTGCAGTTTTGGTTGAGGGTAATTATGTAGGCTACTTGATTGATGAACAAGATACGACCTATGGAGTCAATGTACAAATAGAAAGAATTGCCAATGATAAGGTGAAGGTATTTGCCACAACACCTGAATTAATATTTACAAGTTTCTCAACTAAAATATTCAGAAATTTTGAATCTGTAATTACCTCTGACATTAACTCGGGAGTATCTTTGGCTGCTGAATTAAATGAGAGCCCAATAGTTATGGGATTTAATAAGTATGATACCGGACAAGAATTTAGAGGATCTAAACAGTAGTTGGTCTTGGGACAACCTTTCTTGAGGGTTTTTTCTTAGGGTGTGTACTGCATCTAGAACTAGAGGCTTGAAATCAATAATTTGTTGATTTTAAGCCCTGATAGGTATCATGCAGTTCCGTTACAAGAGGCGTCTTCAGCAGGACCTCTTTTCATTCAAGGTTTAGCCTTACCTTCTGGAAGGTGAATTAGAGAACGATTACCAGGAGAACAGCCTTAGTGTTAGCAAATTTCTAAATGTTATTGTCTATTCTACTTCTTAAACCACTGATTCGAAAGGATTTCCTTAGAGCCTTATGGCTAGTTTAAGTTCCATAGCTCGATTGTCCTGGTCCAGAATTCCTATTCAGAATGATTTTAAGAAATGATAAACTAGATCCCAAGAATTGACACATAATTGGATTGGTCATTATTAGTTTTGATCCAAATGATACCATAAGTTGACAATTCCCCAAAACTGCTTAAATTCTGTGAAGTGTTATAGTACACATCAATGGACTTGACATTTCTAGGATTGGTTTCCATTAAATCTTGAATTGATACACCGACTGTAGAATTAACAATGATCAATGGTGGCCTATCAAAAAACATGTTGTTAAAGCGGTTCATTAAATAGATAACGGAAGAACCATTTTTTCTTCTCATCTTTTTCTTACCTACTAATTCTTTTATTGTTTCCGCCATCGTAGAATATTCTGTATACTCCGCGACTTCATAGCTTTCATCTGGTTCAGACAAGTAGTGAGTGGGACCAGGTTTACTCTGTGGTAACGAACTAGTCTTGCCTTTAGCAGAATAGAAAATATTTACAAGTTGTCTTTTGAGCGTGTCTACCTTTCTCTCTAATTCCAATGGTAGAGGTAATGGATTAAAACCGGTAGCTTTATTTTCAATAATAAATGGACTGTATTCAATTGAATACTTGAAATCTTGGATGCGATGTAGGTTTTTCGCGTCAATCAAATCTACTCTAAGACTAGATTGTTCACTAATGTAAATGGAATCTAAAAGAAAATGTCCATTTTCATCTACTCTGGTATATTTGACGTTAGTTCCATCGATGCTGAAAGTTATGAAATACTGCTGACTAAGATCCACTGCTGAGACATTTCCTTCAACTCTAAATATTTTTTCCTTGAGTGATGGAAAAACCGGCCATTTTGAGATACACCCTTCTTGATAGGAATTCGAATACTCCAGTGATTTTAGAAAAGCGAGTTTGTTCTCTGGTTTTATTTGTTCAAAAACCTCAAAATTATCAGAGAGGTCCAAAAACACTTTATCCTTAGCAATAAGAACTTGATTACCATCGTAGATTTCTATGGTTAGAAGCGATTTATTCTTGAACTCAGCTAGATCGTATGTTAAAATACTGTCTGTAGCCATCATTGATTTTTGATGAATTACTTGTTGCTTTTCATCAAGAATCTTGATTGATATAATCTGGTCCTTTAATTGATCAGAAATCAACTTTAACATATACTCCTCTACTGAGATTGAAATGCTACAGGGACCTTCAACTTCGAGCGGTGATTTTAGCTCAAAATAACCTTGACTAAAATCGTTAAAATCAATTAGCGGTATATTGTAAGACATACTTAACGAGGTATTGTCTAATAGAGCTGCAGTAACAGTGTATAAACCACTTTTAAAGCCATAGGGGATGTCAATATGATCTGAAACAACCCCTTCAACAACATGAAAAATCTGTTCTGATAATTTACTGTCGTTCTGGTCTTCTAGAGTAATTTTTATCAATTGATCCCTGTCAATAAAATGGTATGGAAAGCCTTCAGTGAGAAACACATTAAAGGGTACTGAAGCACCAGCAATTTGGGCCTTATCCTGGTCCAATTCAAAATATAGTTTTTGCTGAGCATTTAATGAAAACAGAGAACTTGTGAGTAAAAATAGTATTACAATTATCTTATTCATTGTAAAAATTTTGTATTCCATAACTGAGGAGTTATTGTATCTGAATTAGTCAATAGTCTACAATCTCCGTAACGTGATACTTTTCCAAGGCCAGTGAAATAAGGGGCCCGTTCAATTTGACCGTAAATGGTTTTCTCATCTGAAACTGAGAAATAACCAAGCACAGTCTCTTGTCCGGATACTGACGTTAAATTGCCAATAAGACGTGATGGGGGTGGGTCAAAAAGATTTCCTGTGCTCGTTAATTGTCTTTGCAACAAATGGTAATACTCGTAAGCTTCCAGGCTGATGGACATTTGATTGATGAAAATCAAATAGTCCCCTTTTATGTCCACTGGAATTTTCGTAATTAACTTATTTTTTATTGGCTGACCATTTGAGTAGGTATCTTCATATAAAACAATGTCATTACCCTCTTTTGAAATGAAACATCGGGCACAACAATCCAATTCATCGCCAAAATTGGTGATAACAATGTAATTACTATTCCAGCTCCAGCGATAAAAATTTTGTTCATTAGCTGGATCTGTTGTTTCGATATAAACAGCTATTTTATCTTCTTCTGCTATGTATTCATAATAGAGCGAATCAGGTCGAGTGACTGGGGTAATGATTTCGGGTACAGATTCATATTCTTTATCATCGATGACCACTCTGAGATGGTATTCCTTACCTATTTCACCTCCTACCTCATCAACACTCGAATAAGTGCCAATGGCACTTTCATAGAAAGATATTACTTCACCATCATTTGAAATGACCTCTACCAGAGCTGATGAAATAGGTTTTCGTTCTGGAACCACATTGGAATTGGACGGGTAGTTAGTGGTATAGGAAAGCTTAATTTCATGATGCTTGATTTTTGTAGTAAATACGCCTTCAACAACTAAAACATCTTCTCCTGTTCTTGGAATTAAATCAATTACTTCTACACAACTTAAGGATAATACGATTATCCCAAGCACTAATGTAAATCTACGCATGAGTTTATTTTAAATCGAAATTAAAAGTGAGAGCTGGAATTATAGAGCCTAATACCGACAATTTATAAGCTTGAGGTAGCCTTCCATCTCTGATGGTTGAGAAATAGACTGAGAAAGGATTTTTTCTGCCATAAACATTGTAGAGCGAAAAAGTCCAACTGGTTTCCCAATCTCTGCTTTTTTTCTTTTTATTTTCTAAGGTAACTGATAAGTCAAGTCTATGGTAATCAGGTACACGTTCTTGATTTCTTTTTAGGTAATTGGCAATAATAGAGCCATTGTAGTAATAAGCCGATTCTGGTACCGTGATAGGTCTCCCCGAATTATAAACAAAATTCAGTGAGCTACTTAGTCTGCTACTAAAGTTATAGCTATAGACAACATTAAGAATATGTGGTTTGTCAAAGTTTGAGGGAAAGTACTCACCTTGATTGATTTGTTCTTCAAGAAACTCACCACTAAGACGTGAAAAGGATCTTGAGAATGTATAGCTTATCCAGCCAGTACTTTTACCTTCGATTTTGTTTAGAAGCATTTCCATCCCATAAGATTTTCCAGATCCATTGATTAATTCAGTCTCAAGGTTCTGATTAAGGGTTAATTCAGCTCCTTCTTTGTAGCCAATGTTATTTTTCAGCTTTTTATAATAGAATTCAAAAGATAAATTCAATGCCGGATTGGCTATTTCCTTGAAGTATCCTATGCTCCAGATATGGTTTAATTGTGAGTTAAGATTTGGGCCTGATAATTTCCAAATATCAACAGGTGATTGTGCCGCGGTGTTAGAAATAAGCAGCATATACTGACGAAGTAAATTGTAGCTAAACTTAACAGATGAAGTAGGGTTTATTGTTAGTTTCCCTGAAATTCGAGGCTCTAATCCAGAGTTAAAACCATATAATTGTCCATTCTCATAAAAGGTTGTGTCAGTGATACGTCTTGAGTCTTTTGAGTAGTCAGTATTGTATGTGTATTCGTTTGACTCCCCAATTCTCGCAAACAGTGAATACCGCAAACCTCCTGTTAGAGATAACCTGGGACTGATTTCTTTTGAAACCTCAGCGAATAGCGCTGATTCTAACCCTTTTTCAATACCAGTCTCGTAAGGTACAATGCTACTTGAAGAGCCTTCAGGTGCGATTTCGCCAAGATCTATTTGAATTCTCTTTATTTCCACACCAGTTTCAAAGGAGAGATTAGGATTGTCCTTGGCTAAAACAGATTTTAACCCAATGTCATTAACTGATGAGGAGTAGTTGTATTCTGAATTAGTATAGTGACCGTCAATTTTATTATTGTAATTCGATAAATGGATATGGGTATTCAGGAATAACCCATTCCCTAATGAATTATTCAAATTGAAATTAGCAATCTGGTTTGTCCAGCCGTACAAAGTATCCGGTCTAAAACTAAATTCATCCTGACTCAAATACAGGGAGGTGGAAAGGTTGAAGTTCTTGCCTTTTGGTTTATAACTTACTTTGGCTGTAACATCACTGTAGCTTGCTGAACTTTGATTGATTCTAGATTCAATTGATTGAGACATTACTAAGTTAGGATAAGCAATCCTGCCAGCTACTAAGAAGGATAATCCATTTTTCTTACTCAATGGACTTTCTATTCTAAGGCGACTACTCAGTATCCCAGAACTACCACCAATATGTAGTTCCTCTAACTCAGGGTTCTTTAATGAAATGGTTAGAACCGATGATGCGCGTCCACCAAATGAAGAAGGAATCGCTCCTTTATAAAGCTTAAAACCCTCTAATGCATCGGGATTAAAGATGGAAAAAAAACCAAAGAGATGTCCTGAGTTGTAAACAGGAGCTCCGTCCAAAAGAATCAGGTTTTGATCAATATTACCGCCTCTTACATTGAATCCAGAAGTACCTTCTCCTACATTGGAGACTCCTGGTAGTGAGCTTATAGATTTAATCACATCTACTTCACCAAAAGCTGGAGGAATCGTCTTGATGCTCTCCACAGATAGTTGCATCGTGCTACTTTCATTTGTGCTTGGAGAGTTGTTTTTGTTAGCTGTAATGGTGAATTCATTTAGATAGACAGTTTCCTCATATAGGGTCAGATTTTTTTCTATATCCGAAAAGAGTGCAATATCCAGCGACTCAGCTTGAAATCCAGTCATCCTGGTTTCTAAAGTATACCGGCCTGGTTTTAGTGAGAAGCTGTAGGAGCCATCTAACTCAGAAATAGAATATTCTTGCCCTTCTTCAGAAGTGACTATTACGGAAACGCCAGGCAAAACTTCTGAGGATTGTGACTGGGTAATTGTACCCTCTAATTTGTACATGACATCCCCTAATGCAGGGTCTGAAAGTGTGAAGTTTGGAAGTGACAGTTCAGAAAAACTCTTGTTCAGTTGTAAATACTTGTACGAGTAATTATTAAAAAGATCTGCCGGAAGGATATACATTTCATCAGCCGATAAGGTCAGAAATATAAGTCCAGTACCATGAAGTAGTTCTCTTAACCCTTCTCCAAGAGATAGACTCTCATCGTATACTCGATAAATACCCTCGAGATCAGAGTTTTGAAAGTGAATATTAACAGAATAATCAGATTCTATTTTCTGAAAAATTTCTGGGAGTGTAGATTGTTGACTGAAAACACTAGTTGAACTAATAAGAAGAAAAACTAAAATAGAAAGGCCTTTATCCATTAGAGGTAAAATATGAGTTTGGTAATGGGAGTGATTAGTTGCTCAATAATAGGAAGTTGTTATCCTGATAACTATGCCAGTGATCGGTTTATAGATAAGGCCATTTTTTTCAAAACACTACTCCCTTCCCCGCAATATTAATTAACAAACCTTAAAATTTAGAATGGAAAAGGTCTTGCATTTTATTATCTGAAGAATGGACACATGCTGTTATAAATGGTGTGTGTAATGGGTGAGACAGGTGTAATAATTGTCGTGGAATATCATTTAGTGCATTGAGCAAGCGGTATCCCAAATCGCCGAGTGAGCTAACGAATCTAGTGTTGATACCAACCCATCCAAAACTGAAGGGATCTTTCCAACTATTTTGATGCGCTTGGTCCTTGTTTTATTAGTTATCGAAATAATTGTCGATGGCAAATCTTTCTGTAACCCTCGCATATAGCTGGAATCTGCTAGCCAAAACGCTTCAGTATTTATTATTTCCAAAAATAATTTCTCCTGAGACTTATTTGGTTTTACACAGAATTCACCCGAGGTGGTCATATTGTCTTTGGCATTCAGATACCAGTTCTCAGAAGCCAGGTAAAGAGTATACTCTGGACATGGACCCATACAGCCTGTTTTTGATATTTCAAGTTGATCAAAAGTGTCAGTTACCGATTGATTAGCTTTGCAAGCTGCCAGAATAAGAGTTAATATAATTATATTACGCACTGTAAAAATTTCAATAAATTATGATAATAAGACTCAATGTAATAATTGTTTTGTTGATGTCTTCAACATTTGCCCTAAATGGTCAAAATTCAATTAAAGGCCCAATAATTATTTGCCCCGCTGGAGACACCCCCAACGCATTTCATGTGTTGCCTCCAGAATCCTTTAGTGGCAGTAATTCTAGAGTATCTTCAAGTAAAAAAGAAATTTTTGAAGTAGAATACATTGGGTTCTCAGAGGAAGCAAAGGAATCTTTTCAGTATGCGGTAGAAATTTGGGAATCAATATTGAAAACGGATGTAAAAATACGGGTTCAGGCAACTTGGGAACCCTTAGGAACAGGAGTGTTGGGTTCGGCTGGTGCGGCTACTTATTTACGTAATTTCGAAAATGCTCCTAAGCCTGACACTTGGTATCCAGTCGCTTTGGCAGAAAAAATCGCAGGTACTGATTTGAATGAAACAACAGATTTTGACATTATTGCATCGTTCAATAGTGAATTCAGTAATTGGTATCTGGGTACTGATGGACAAGCAGTCTCTCAATTTGACTTGGTTACTGTTGTACTCCATGAGTTAGGTCATGGCCTGGGATTCATTTCTGGAGAGGCATTTGATGATACCAATAATACAGCCAGGTGGGATTTACAGGAAACAGGATTTCCTATGATTTTCACAACATATCTGGAGGATCAAAATGGAAATAACATATTGGAGGTAGAAAATAATTCAGAGACCCTTGCTGATTTTCTTACAAGCAATAATGTCTTCGTAAACAATGATCTTGTAGTACAGAACAATGGTTCCCCTGCTAAAGTCTTTTCCCCATCACCTTATGATGCTGGATCGAGTATATCGCATTGGAATGAAGCCACTTTCAATAACACAGAAAATGCGTTAATGACTCCTTCTGTGGCACCTTCAGAAGTGATTCATCACCCTGGAATCAATACATTGTCGTTTTTTGCAGAAATGGGCTGGTTCAGAACAGACATTTCCCATGAACCAATATTAATAGCTGATGATGCCTCACCATTAGACTTTGATATCGATGTGTTGTCAGATACGACTTTGATAGATGAAAGCTTTTCATTGAATTATTTCTATGAAGGAGGAGACACAACTAGATTATTACTAAGTGAGCTTGAAGCTGGGAAATATTCGACTCGGATTGATCTAGATGCATCAAAGGCTGGATTGTTCTATTATTTTGATGGTCTTTCAGATGCGCTTAATAAAAACTACAGAGTACCTGAAACTGGATCTTTTGAGGTGTTACTGACTTCTCTTAATAAATACACACCACCATTTGAGTTATCAGACGGTGGAGATTTCGAAGCAGAATCTGGGTTCTTTGGAATAAGTACAAATTCGAACCGGGTAGTATGGGAGCGTGGTGTTGTTTCCGCTCAGAAGTTTGGTCAATATAGTTCAACTGCTTGGGCGACTTTGCTTGAAGGTCAGTTTTCTGCTCCGGAAACAAAAGTCGAACATGCTCTATTGAGCCCACTTTTTGATCTTTCAGATGTTAGCAAGGACTATGTGTTGTCGTTTGATTACATGGCCGACGTTTCGGAATTCGCTTATTTAGGAGTGTATTTTAGTTTGGATTCAGGGAAACACTGGCAAAAGTTAGGTGCGGCCTATGATGACCTTGGGGATAACTGGTACAGGAGTGGCAGTAGTGGTGATTTTTTCAACTTTAACACACTGAATACAGAAGGAGAAATTGAAGTCAATAATGCATTTTATCCTCTATATCAACTGGTAGGAGAAGTAGCGATGATCAAACTATCATTTCAATTACTACCTGGAGGCGATGCGGAAGCATATCGAAATGATGGATTCTTGATTGATAATTTCCAAATTCTGGCCAGTGACCCAAAGGCGAGATTCTATTCAATGGATACTACGTTATCATTTCCCGGTAATGAGACTAAGTTCTTTTTTGCTTCCAATGGTGCTACATCCTATATGTGGGATTTTGGAGATGGCGCTACTTCCACAGAGAATAATCCTACGCATATTTATGAAACCGGTGGGAGTTTTGATGTATCGTTGACAATTGGACATCCCAATGGATCAGATACTTTTGTACGAGAAAATTACATAACCATTATTGAAAATAAAGGAAGAAGTTATTCACTGGCAAGTGGAGGTGACTTTGAAACCAACACTTCGGATTTTGTTTCAGTTAGTATAAGCGGTACACCATTTCAATTGGGTAATTCCACCATACCGGGCAAAGAAGGTGTTAATTCAGGTGACAATGCATGGGTCACAGGAATATCTGATCCTGAATATGAGAACTTCTCCGAATCCTATTTATACACCCCTGAGTTTTCGTTTGATATTTTAGGCAACTATGAACTTTCTTTTTTCGCAAATTATGCCTTTGAAAATTTGTGGGATGGTTTCATTGTGGAGTACACCTTAAATAGAGGTCAAAGTTGGCAAAAGCTAGACGAAAATGTTAGAGAAGGTTGGTACGATGATAATTCTGACCCAAGCTCAGTTTTTGGGAACACCGTGCCAATTTTTACAGGAACTACCAACGGTCAGTTTGAAGAAAAAGTGACAGATGTTTCATTTTTAAGTGGTGAAGAAAACGTTTCCTTTCGATTCACCTTTCTCAGCGATCAATTAGAGGTAGATGCAGGTTTAGCTATTGATGATTTTGAATTGGTTGGGCCTGAAGAAGCCGAGATCAATGCCGAATTTTTTGCAGAAGTTATTGATGGTTTGGAAGGTTGTGTTGGATCAACAATTAGATTTACCAATGAATCTTCAGGATCGGTTACAGGACTACAGTGGTATTTTGGGGAATCAGCATCACCTGTTCAGGGTGTTGGGGTTGGACCATTTGAAGTTGAATTTGCTGAGCCAGGTACTTATGAAGTCGTTCTTACAGCGATAGATAACAATGATAACAGTAATACCTACGATACAGTGATTAACATATCGGAATTGCATCTCCCCATAATTAATCAGTTGAGCGAGGGTGCCCTAGTAGAATTGAGTGCATCGGCTGGTGATAGCTATCAATGGTATGCTGGTGAAGAACTAATTCCTGGTGCGACGAACCAAATATTTACCGCATCATCTTCGGGGAGCTATTCAGTAGAAGTTGCCATTGGGGCTTGTGCAGTTCGCACGAATAAAAGGACGGTAGTTGCTTCGACTGATGTGGGACAAGGCGTCTCAGTTTATCCAAATCCATTTTCTCAGAGGATTACAATATCAATGAGCGAATCGTATGAGCTTCTCAGAATAATGGATGCCTCCGGTAGACTTATCTTAGAAAAGCCACTGGATGAAAGTCAAATCGTTCTTGAAAAAGATTGGGCTTTGGTTAATTCTGGTTTGTATTTTTTCTACTTCTCCTCTAAATCAGGCCGCTCTACTGTTTTGAAAATGCTGAAGGAGTAATAAATGCGAAAATTTTATTATTAAAATAGCGCATAAGGACGTGTAATGTGTACTAGTCTGTTGTCTTGGTAGTCAATTCAAGTGTCTATTTGGACTGATAAGTTGGCTCAGTCCTATAGATTGCTTTAATACATGTAGCTTGGCTTGTGAAGTAACAATAGTTTATTACTAAATGAGGGTAACTAACTAAATTTTGAGTTTACTCCAGGCCTGACATTTACTGTAGTGGCGAATAGTCTTTGTCGGCCAACTAACTGACGATTGACTAATGAATAGTGTTTTTTGGGAATTTCAGCCGATGTAGAACGGGGTTGGTTTTGGAGTAATATTACTTTTGAAAAATATTTTCCTCGGATGTCACTAGTTATAAATTCAAGCTTTTCAATTTACGAATATCCGCTTGCGTATGATATTGATATTTGCTCCTTAATTCGTTTGGCATTTCTATGTATTCAATATTCACAGGCTTACTCATTGAATCAAATACCTGTTTAACCATTTCATTAAAGGATCTGGACTGACCTGTACCTACATTATAGATTCCGGATTCTTTGCGGTAATGCATAAGCTTAATCATTAAATCCGTTACTTCATCAACATGGATAAAATCTCTTTTCTGTTCGCCATCTGCTACTTCTGACTTATACGATTTGAAGAGCTTTACCCGACCGGTATTTTCAATTTGTGTAAATGCCTGATGGATCATTGATGCCATTTTACCTTTATGCATCTCACCGGGTCCATATACGTTGAAGAACTTTAATCCGGCCCAAAAAAGTGGCTTTTGAGGATTCTTAAGTACCCAAAGGTCAAATTCTTGCTTTGACTGTGCATATGCATTGAGAGGCTTAAGCTGAGGGATTAGTTGATGGTCATCATTAAAGCCGAGTTCTCCATCGCCATACGTAGCGGCCGAGCTGGCATAGATTATTGGGATTTGTTCCTTGACACAGAGATTCCACACTTGTTTTGAATATTCTGTATTTAACTGACGAAGGAGTTCCAGGTTATACTCTGTTGTGTCGGTTCGTGCCCCCAGGTGAAAAATAAATTCTATGCTTTCAGCGTTTTGGCTAGCCCAAGGGAAAAAGCTGTCCCTGTCAATGGAGTTCAATACCTTGGTATCTTTGAGGTTCTCATTTTTAGCAGCATTCTCAAACTTGTCGACCACTATGATGTGGTTGAAATTGTGTTGATTTAATTTCTTAACAAGGTTACTTCCAATAAATCCCGCTCCGCCTGTGACAACAATCATATGTCAAAAATAGTCGATTAAGAAAAAGACACCTCAACTATACGTCAAATTCATTTTATCTTTGCAGCACAATTCACAGAGGTATGATTTACGTAAGCAGAAAGGAGCATTTCAACGCCGCACATAAACTTTATAATCCGGCTTGGAGTAAGGAAAAAAATGTGGAAGTTTTCGGGCCATGTGCTAATGAAAATTGGCATGGTCATAACTTTGAATTAATTGTCACGGTCAAAGGGACCCCGGATCCGGACACGGGCTTTGTGGTAGACCTTAAGAAGCTCAGCAACTTGATCAAATCTGAGATCATTGAAAAAGTAGATCATAAAAATCTAAATCTCGATGTGGATTTTATGGAAGGGAAGTTGGCAAGCTGTGAAATACTTATCATTGAGTTCTGGAAAATACTGGCTCCAAAGGTGAATGATTTAGCAAAATACGGCCAGTTACATCAGTTGAAGTTGTATGAAACTCCAAGAAATTTTGTCGAGTATTTTGGTGAGTAAACCATGAAATACTTCCTACTAACCGGCGAACGATCTGGTGACCTGCATGGGGCAAACCTCATAATGGAGATCAAGAATATTGACGAGAATGCACAGTTTTTTGCTTGGGGGGGAGATCAAATTAGAGCTGCTGGAGCGGAAGTTCTAGAGGACTATAACTCCATTAATTTCATGGGGTTTTCGGAAGTCATTGCTAAGATTAATTATCTAAGGAATAAGGTTAATGAATGCAAAAGGCAGATAAGAGAGATTAATCCAGATTGCCTGATTTTAATTGATTCGCCTGGATTTAATTTAAGAATTGCGAGATTCGGTAAGAGTATCGGTATCCGAACAGTTTATTACATTTCTCCGAAAATTTGGGCATGGAATAAGGCGAGAATCCGAAGCATAAAAAAATCGGTTGACCGAATGCTTGTTATCCTTCCGTTTGAAGAAGAGTTTTACAAAGAACAAAACTACCAGGTTGATTATGTGGGTAACCCTGTTTTAGATCTGGTCCAGTCGTATCAACCAGATGATACGTTCCTAAGTAGGTTTGCAGATAAAAAAGTCATAGCCATTTTACCAGGTAGTCGACCAACAGAGGTAAAAAATTCAATCGAAGTGATCCGGCAACTAGTTGTCGTGTTTGAAGAATACACTTTTTTGGTTTCTGCAGTTAACAATGTAGATCAGCAGATTTATAAATCTCTGGTGACTTACGAAAATGTCCATGTAATAACTGGGAAAACCTATGATGTATTGAAAACTGCTCAAGCTGCGGTGGTTACTTCAGGTACAGCTACTTTGGAAACGGCACTGCTAGGAGTGCCTCAAGTGGTTGTTTATAAAACCAGCACTTTGACTTATTTGGCAGCAAGGATGCTCCTAAAGATTCCTTACATATCACTGGTAAATTTACTGCTTGGTAGAAAGGTGGTGACCGAACTTATTCAGGGAGAGTACAACTCAGCTAATGTTGTTGCCGAACTGGAAACATTACTTACTGACGATAAGACAAAAAAAAGAATCTCCGAAGGGTATTCGGAGATTCAAAAGATTTTGGGAGATCAAAGTGCATCTAAAAATGCAGCTAAAATCATTACCAGCTTATGCAGCTCTTAATTTGTTAAATTTCGATTTTTCAAACTTCTCAGCAGCATAATCCTTGGTGATTTCCATGTCTTTTATCTCATCACTAGATGGGATTTCAAACATGGCATCAGTGATAATCGCCTCACAAATAGACCTTAATCCACGAGCTCCAAGTTTAAATTCCATTGCTTTATTCACAATGTACTCCAGAGCCTCAGTTTTAAACGTCAGTTTCACATCTTCCATATCAAACAACTTCTCATACTGCTTGATCAACGCATTTTTTGGTTCTGTGAGAATACGTTGCAAGGCTTCGCTATTCAGCGGATCCAAATGAGTTAATACAGGCAAACGGCCAATGAGCTCCGGAATCAACCCAAAACTCTTCAAATCCTGAGCTGTGATGTATTGTAAGAGGTTTTCTTTGTCGACTTGCCCCATGTCAAAATCGTCCTTACTGGCAAAACCAATAGGGCGGGTGTTTAGTCGATTAGCGATGTGCCTTTCAATACCATCAAATGCTCCTCCGCAGATAAATAGAATATTCTCAGTATTTACCGTGATCATTTTTTGATCCGGATGCTTTCTGCCTCCTTGCGGTGGTACATTTACAGAAGTCCCTTCCAGTAATTTGAGCAATGCCTGCTGTACTCCTTCTCCACTCACATCGCGCGTAATCGACGGGTTGTCCGACTTTCGTGCGATTTTGTCAATCTCATCGATGTAGACGATACCCCGTTCTGCAGCTTCTACTTCATAGTTGGCTGCTTGTAAAAGTCGTGTTAGGATACTTTCCACATCTTCACCGACATAGCCTGCTTCTGTAAGCACAGTAGCATCAGCAATACAAAATGGAACCTGTAAGATCTTTGCTAAAGTCCTCGCCAAATAAGTCTTACCCGTTCCTGTTTGCCCCACCATTACAATGTTTGATTTCTCAATCACCACATCATCTTTGGTTTCTGCCTGCATTAGCCGTTTGTAATGATTGTACACAGCTACAGCTATATAGCGCTTAGCTTCATCCTGACCAATTACGAACTCATCTAAGTGTGATTTCATATTCACCGGTTTGATGAGGTTAAATTTAGGACTCTCTGTTGTGCTCTTGGTTTTAAGCTCCTCATTAAGGATTTGCTGAGCCTGAGAAATACACTTATCACAAATGTGTGCGTGAATTCCTGAGATCATCAGGTCTACATCCTTTTTATTCCTACCACAGAAGCTACACGTTACCTGTGCCATTTTACTTGTTTTTTCGTTCCAATACTTCGTCTACGAGACCGTATTCTTTGGCTTCAGATGCCCTCATCCAATAGTCTCTATCCGAATCCTTTTCTATTTGCTCATACGATTTGCCAGTGTGATTGGCCAAAATCGTGTAAAGATCTTTTCTTAGCTCTTGCATCTGCTTCAAGGTTATTTCCATGTCCCTTGATTGACCCTGCATGCCACCGCTTGGTTGGTGTATCATGATGCGAGAGTGAGGTAGCGCTGATCGCTTGCCCTTTGCGCCGCCAGCCATCAATACAGCACCCATTGAAGCTGCCATACCTGTACAGATAGTTGATACTTCCGGGCTAACCAGTTGCATGGTATCATACATTCCTAATCCTGCATAAACGGAGCCTCCAGGACTGTTGATGTATAAAAGAATGTCCTTTTTAGAATCTACAGATTCTAAGAACAACAGCTGAGCAGTGATGATATTCGCAATGTTTTCCTCAACCTGCATGCCAAGGAAAATGATCCTATCCATGATTAAGCGAGAAAACACATCAATTTCTGCAAATCGAGTTGGTCGTTCTTCTATGACCGACCGAGTCATGTTCTCTACTCTGTTTGTATATGTATCAAAGGTTAAACCATTGATACCCTGGCCTTTTACGGCAAACTTTCTGAATTCTTCTTTATTGATCATGTGTTCAATTTAGCTTAACTAGGCAAAAATAAAAAAAGTCCTTATGCACTAAGGACTCTTTACTAACTTGTTTTGGTTGGACTAAGTTTCCTTAAAGCTTACGGAATTCGTCCATTGTTACCTTTTTGTCTTTGATTGAGATGGTATCCTTGATGAAATCGAAGACTTTTTTATTCTGAACCTGGTTGTAAACTTTCATGTAGTTGTCACCATTTTCAGCTTGCAAATAGTTTTGTGCAAACATATCTAGTTTGTCTTCCATTTGGCCCATCAATCCAGCCTGACCAAATTGCTGTTTGATCAATTCCTTGGCTTCCTCTACGACCTCATTATTTTCTACTTTAAACGCTTGCTCTTTCACGATCTTATTTCTGATTAAAGACCATTTAAGTTCGTTTGAATAAGTAGAATACTCATCTTTCAATATTTCTGGAGTGATCTGATCATTGGTTTTAACCAGCCAATCTTTCAAAAACTCATCCGGAATATTGATTTTGGCTTTTTCGATCAACTTTTCTCTTAACTGATATTCGAAATACCGCTCTTCCTCGTTTTTGAAGTTATTTTCTACAGATTCAGCAACTTTCGCTCTGAACTCTTTTTCGTCTTTCACTGTACCCTCGCCAAAAGTCTTGTCAAACAACTCCTGGTTCACTTCTGCAAGCTTTTGACGACTGATGCCTTTTACCGTTAGAGTAACCTTTCCTTTCAGATTATCAAAATTCTCGTGTGAGATGTCTAATTGATGGTGAAGCTTATGGCTATCTGTGTATAATTTCTTGGGATCAAGCTCTACTTCGTCATCAAGTTTAACTCCAGTGAGTTTTTTGGTTGCAGCTTTTTCCGTTTCATTTAGATCTATACTGATCTCCTTATCGATACTTCCATCGGCACTTTTGAGTGGCCCATATACTATGTCTGTTGCTTCAGAAACTTCAGCAGTGTCAGTATCACCGAATTGACGTTGTAAGTTCTCAACTGTTTCGTCAATCACTTTATCGTCTACTTTGATAGAATGCTTGTCTATTTTGAACTTACTGTCTACTGGAAGCGCAAATTCCTCTGCAAAGCCGATATTGTAAGTAAACTCAAAATCCTTCTGCGTATCAAAGTCGATCGTTTCAAAATCTTCTTCTCTTGGCATAGGTTCTCCCAAAAGCAACAGGTCGGTTTCTTTTAGATAGGTGTTCAGCTTGTCAGAAACCAACTTATTGATTTCTTCCACTTTAATTGACTTACCATACATCTGTTTAATTAAACCGATAGGGACTTTACCAGGGCGAAATCCTTTAAGGTTAGCTTTCTTGCTATAATCCTTAATCTTTTCGTCAACTCCTGGTTGGTAATCATCCGCGTTTAATTTAACTTTAATTAAACCTGTGGTCTTGTCGATTTTGTCAAGTGTGATTTCCAATGTGGTAAGAATTAATGTTCATAAAATAAAAACCCTCTTTCAAATCTCGATTGTTATCAAGAATAGGAAGAGGGTTGTTTTATTGAGTGCGGATGGAGGGACTCGAACCCCCATGCCTCGCGGCGCTAGATCCTAAGTCTAGTGCGTCTACCAATTTCGCCACATCCGCTGGTGAATTGGAGTGCAAAGATATGTAAAAGATTAATTTTGCAAAGGGTGTTGAAAAAAAAATTAATTAATGATTGAGGTTGATTTAGAAGAAGAGAAAAGGGAGATCATTAGAAGGTATCGGAAGTTGCTGAGACATGCCAAGCCAATACTTAAAGATGGCGATGCTAAAGTCATCAAGAGAGCATTCTACATGTCAATGGATGCGCACAAGGATATGCGCAGGAAATCTGGAGAGCCTTACATATTTCATCCGTTAGAGGTGGCTCAAATCTGTGTTAGTGAAATAGGCCTGGGAACTACATCTATTGTGGCGGCATTGCTGCACGATGTGGTAGAAGATACAGAAGTCTCTTTAGGTGATATTGAAAGAGGGTATGGCCCAAAGGTTCGTCAAATAATAGACGGACTCACCAAAATAGCCGGAGTTTTTGAGCAAGGAAGTTCGCAGCAGGCAGAAAACTTTCGCAAGATGCTGCTTACACTATCTGAGGATGTGAGAGTTATACTCATCAAACTGGCAGATCGGCTACACAACATGCGTACGCTAGGAAGTATGCCAAGAGATAAGCAACTCAAAATTGCTAATGAGACGATTTACCTGTATGCTCCGCTTGCTCATAGGCTTGGTTTGTATGCATTTAAGTCAGAGCTGGAAGATCTTTACCTCAAATACACAGACAGAGAAGCCTATGGACACATTGCTAATAAGATCAATTCCACAAAAGATGCGCGGAATAAGTTCATTCGAAATTTCATCAAACCGATTAAAGAGGAGCTCAATTCACAGAGTTTTAACTATGAAATAAAAGGGCGACCTAAATCAATTCATAGCATTAATAATAAGATGCGGAAACAGAATGTGCCCTTCGAGGAGGTTTATGACCTTTTTGCGGTTAGGATTATAATAGATACTGATGTAGAAAATGAGAAAGGGGCATGCTGGCAGGTCTACTCGATAGTTACCGATTATTACCAGCCCAACCCAGACAGGCTTCGGGACTGGATCAATATTCCCAAAGCGAACGGTTATGAGTCTTTACATACCACAGTAATGAGTGGCAAAGGACAGTGGGTAGAAGTTCAGATTAGAACACGGCGTATGGATGAAATAGCCGAAAAGGGATATGCAGCTCACTGGAAGTATAAGGAAAGTAAGAATGCCGATGCTGATAAGGGACTGGAAATGTGGATTGGAAAAGTACGGGAGATACTCGAACAGAATGATGCATCCGCTATAGAGTTTGTAGATGACTTTAGGTCCAACCTGTTTCAGGAAGAAGTATTTGCCTTTACGCCAAAAGGTGATTTGGTGACCTTGCCCAACGGAGCCACGGCTTTAGATTTTGCTTTCGATATTCATACGGAAGTTGGAGCACGTTGTCTTGGAGCCAAGGTGAATCAGAAACTGGTTCCACTAAACTATGTATTGAAAAATGGCGATCAGGTAGAAATACTCACTTCCAAAAAGCAAAGACCAAATGAAGACTGGCTAAAATATGTCGTAAGCTCAAAGGCTAAATCACGAATAAAGGATTCTCTTAAAGAAGAAAAGAAACTCTTTGCGTCTGAAGGTAAGGAAGTAGTAAAGCGAAAGCTGAAGCAGCTCAAGGTGCCATTCAATCAAGAGACATTGGAACAACTCACCGCACATTTTGAGGTAAAAACACCAACGGATCTTTTTTACTTAATTGGGAAAGGAAAAATTGATCACTCGCTGATCAAGAAGTTCAACGAAAAGAAAGAAAAGGAACACAAGTTTCGCAGGGTATCTGACCCCAAAGCCATGCAATCGCAAATCAAGAAAGTTCGTGAACAGGATTACGATCTGCTTTTGATTGGTGAAGACATGGATGTCGTCGATTACAAATTTGCCAAATGCTGTAATCCTATTCCCGGAGATGACGTTTTTGGATTTGTTACTGTCAATGACGGCATTAAGATTCATAGAACTACTTGCCCGAATGCAGCGGAATTGCTTTCCAATTATGGGTATCGTGTTGTTAAAGCAAAGTGGACGTCTAGTCAGGATAATACCTTCCTGGCTGGATTGAGGATTATTGGCACTGATCGAATAGGGCTGATCAATGATGTGTCTAGTATCATTTCAGGTGAACTAAAGGTAAACATGCGCTCCATTACTATTAATACGGAAGGCGGAATCTTTGAAGGCGAGATACAGCTTTATGTGAGTGACACACAGCATGTCGATCAATTGATCAAAAACCTGGAACGCGTACAGGGTGTTGTATCGGTAACTCGTGACAACTAATTGATTTTTCAGCATCTCGTCTATATTTGTGTAAAATTTGTGACAAGTGGTCGTATTTGAGGAAGTTAAGAGGATATTTACAGAGTATTTAGAGAAGAAGGGATTAAGAAAAACTCCTGAGAGGTACGCGATCCTTGAAGAAATTTATTCTCGTAATGGGCATTTTGATGTAGAGTCGCTCTACATTAGCATGAAGGAGAAAAATTACAGAGTGAGTAGAGCTACAGTGTATAACACACTCGATCTACTAGTAGAGTGTGATTTGGTTACCAAGCATCAGTTTGGTAAAAATCTAGCACAGTATGAAAAATCTTATGGCTATAGACAGCATGACCATTTGATTTGTACTGATTGTAATAAAGTGATGGAGTTTTGTGATCCACGTATTCAAAATATTCAGAATACCGTTGGTCAACTTTTACAGTTTGATGTCGTTCAGCATTCGTTGATACTACATGCCAACTGTAAAAGAGAAAACTGTGAAAACAAAAGAAATAGTAAGAATGAATTATAAGCACACACTTACAGGTGATCAGCTTAGACTCGTATTTAATGGTGACCTGATTGGTGAAAACAATGGTCCGGAGTTGGTCGAGCTCGTTAACAATACGTTGAGTAAAGGAGCTAAGTATGGTCTCATCGACATTGAGGATGTGCGATACATAAATAGTAGTGGCATTGGAGTGCTTATTACTATATTAACTAAATTTAGAAATAAAGGAGGAGAGTTGTTTTTAATCAAACCCTCCGAACACGTCAAAAAGCTTCTAATAATCACTAAGCTTCAGGCGATTTTTAACATTGTAGATACTGAAGAGCAAGCGCTCAGCAAAATCAACTAAACTTAATGGCAGCAGTAGATATCTTATTAGGCCTTCAATGGGGAGATGAGGGTAAAGGAAAGGTTGTGGATTTTTTGGCACCTAAATACAATGTGGTAGCCAGATTTCAAGGAGGGCCAAATGCAGGGCATACCTTGGAGTTTGATGGACATAAACACGTGTTACATCAGATTCCATCTGGAATTTTCCATGAAGGAATTCTAAATGTGATTGGCAATGGTGTCGTTTTAGACCCTATTACATTCAAGAAAGAGATAGAAGGGCTCGCTCCGTTTAATCTGGACTTAAAGAGGCATCTGGTTATTTCTAATAAGACACAGATGATTATTCCTACGCATCGTATGCTCGATAAAGCCTACGAGTTAGCCAAAGGGGATAAGAAAATCGGATCTACATTAAGAGGGATTGGCCCAACCTATCAGGATAAGGCAGCTCGAAAAGGTTTAAGGATAGGAGATATCAATGAGCCAGATTTCGATGATCGCTACAGGCAATTGCGTGATTTTCATTTGGAAATTCTGGAAAGATACAATTTCGAAGCAATCCTAGAGGAAGAGGAAAAACAATTCTTTGAAGCAATTGAGGTTGTTCGAGAGTTTGATATCCTTAGTACAGAGTACCTGATCAATCAGGCTTTGGTAGATGGTCAAAGTGTGTTAGCTGAAGGAGCGCAGGGTTCCTTGTTGGATATAGACTTTGGAAGTTATCCGTATGTAACCAGCAGTAATACTGTTGCAGCAGGAGCATGTACCGGTCTTGGTGTTGCTCCGGGAAGAATTGGTGAAGTCTATGGGATATTTAAGGCTTACTGTACCAGGGTTGGGTCCGGACCTTTCCCAACAGAGCTTCATGGGGATGACGGAGAGGAGTTACGCAAGCTTGGTAACGAGTTTGGTGCAACGACCGGCCGCCCACGTAGATGTGGATGGCTCGACCTGCCAGCTCTCAACTACACCTGCATGTTAAATGGAGTGACTCAATTATTTATGATGAAAGCTGATGTCCTATCTGACATGGATGAGATAAAGATCTGTCAGGGATATCAAATTGGTGATACCGTAACAGAAGAGTTGCCACTATATTTAGACACAAAAGGACTGGATATGAAATTTGAATCCTTTAAAGGATGGAAAAACAATGACATATCAAGTTTTAATACTTTACCGCAAGAGTTGTCAGAATATGTCTCTTACATCGAAAAACAGACAAATACCCCCATTAGTCTGATCTCTTTAGGACCAGACCGAACACAGACTTTAATGAAGGAAGAAATTTCTTAATTATTTTCCAGTAATCTATTTGCAGGTTAATCTTCTTTACTATCTTTGCCGTCCCATTCGGCAGGGATGGGGAGATTTGGTTGAGAAATTGGGTAGTGTAGTTGAGAGCTCAAAATTTTTTTTAATTTTTATCTCAAAACGCTTTGAAGTTTAAAAACATTATCTAATTTTGCATCCGCTTTCAGGGAGAGAGGCAGCGAGAAACGAGCAACAGACGGCCAGAGGGGCAAGGAAACGGGCGAGAGAATCACTGAAAGCATCCAAGTCATTTAAGATGTAAATGACTTCACTTTACTGATGACATTACGAGGTTTTACGATTCACACTACGACGAATAGGCTACGTGAATTATGGGCTTAAGACTAATGGATAGGTAGACAAGTTCTTTGAATGAATGTAACGTACAGCAAATTACTCCAAAGTAGAGATAGACTTTAGGGTTTATCTCTTACCCTGTTGATACACGTATCAACAAGTACTTTGAGGAATCGTAGCCAGGGTTCAAACACATTGGGTGGAAGATAAAGTATTTCGCAAGAGATGCTCAATCTGAAAGCCCGACACTTATAGTGTCGAAAATTTATATACAATGGAGAGTTTGATCCTGGCTCAGGATGAACGCTAGCGGCAGGCCTAA
>JAMWZA010000092.1 GCA_024305105.1 Marinoscillum sp. | reverse complement strand
GTTTGTTCCATTGTATCTGTAGCTACTGGTAGCTCCTGGACCACAGCTGCTACTGTGGGAATTGCACTTATTGGGATTGGCAAAGCTTTAGGTATATCTGAAGGAATGGTAGCTGGTGCCATCTTATCAGGCGCTTATTTCGGTGACAAGATGTCCCCGCTATCGGACACCACCAATTTAGCTCCGGCTATGGCAGGCACTGACTTGTTTACGCACATTAAATACATGACCATCACCACGATTCCCAGTATTAGCATTACACTTGTAATATTTCTGATTCTAGGCTTAACCACAGCTACATCGGGTAATGTGGTAGAAACATCCGACATACTTCTGGCTATCAGTGATCAGTTTTACATCTCTGGTTGGCTATTCATTGTACCGCTGGTAGTGGTGGTCATGATTGTCCGAAAAGTACCTGCTATTCCTGCACTGCTTGCTGGAACACTTCTTGGAGGCCTCTTCGCACTGGTCTTCCAACCGGATTTGGTCGCAGGAATTGGTGGAAGCAGTTCGGCATCCGGTATGTTTCAAGGAATCATGAAGTCTCTATATGGTGACATTTCTATAACTACGAGTAATGATATGGTAAACGAACTACTGAGCAGTGGTGGAATGGCCGGAATGCTCGGAACCATCTGGCTAATACTTTCCGCTATGATTTTTGGTGGTGTGATGGAGTCTTCGGGCATGCTGAAGAGAATAGCTAAAGCTATCCTAAGTCTGGTAAACTCTACCGGATCGCTCATTGCATCGACGGTATTTACCTGTGGATTCTTTAATGTCACTGCTTCTGATCAATACCTGGCGATTGTTGTGCCGGGAAGAATGTATGCTGACATTTATAAAAGAAAAGGATTAGCTCCCGAAAACCTGAGTAGAACTCTGGAAGACTCTGGAACAGTAACATCGGTTTTGATCCCATGGAATACGTGCGGAGCTTATCATTCCAAAGTTTTAGGAGTGGCCACTGGCGAATACATGATGTTCTGCTTCTTCAACATTATTAGCCCATTAATGACCATGCTAGTCGGATTTTTAGGCATTAAAATCAAAAAAATCGTTACCGAGTAACCCCATATATGTTTCCCAGTCAAATACCCAAAGAAGAAATCAAGAGCCTTCCACTGATGAAATTCAGTGGTAAAATCCATCTGATCAATACAGAAGCCGAATTGCTTGAAGCGGTGAAAATCCTGCAGAAAGAACCGTTCGTTGGTTTCGATACAGAGACCAAACCGACTTTTAATAAAGGTGAATACAATCAAACAGCACTCATTCAGCTAGCCACTCTAAATAATGCCTACATTATTCGTGTGAAAGAGCTTGGGATCAACAATGTCCTGAAAAACTTCATGGAGGATCGGGATTTACTAAAAGTAGGGATTAGCATTCGCGATGACCTGAAAGAGTTGAAAAAAACGCGCCCATTCAAACCGGGAGGGTTCATTGACCTTAATGACATAGCAGCTGAACTTGGGATCACCCAAATAGGAATGCGTAGCCTTACTGGAATTTTCCTCAAAGGAAGAGTTAGTAAAAGCCAGCAGACATCCAATTGGGAAAGTCAGGAACTAACCACCGGTCAATTGACATATGCAGCTACGGACGCATGGATTTGTACGAAAATCTACACCATGTTAGACCAAAAAGGCTATCTCTAATCGGTATTGGTCGCCTCAAATTGTAAGTCGACTGTTTTAGTCAGTTCTAGTTTAGCACTTAATCTGGGCACATCTTCATCCTTAATCAATCCTTTAAACAAGCATACATCGGTGTAGCCTTTATCGGTGTACTCAATATCGAATTCAGCCAAAGCTCGCTCGACTTCTGATGTGACATCATACCCAAACTCCAAACAAAAACCAGTCTGCGAATAACGGACAGAGATTTTAGCATTGTTCAAGGCATCTTCAGCTGCTATTTTGTACGCATGAATCAGTCCACCTACGCCAAGCTTTGTGCCACCAAAATAGCGGATCACAACCACCAGTGTGTTGGTGAGGTTTTTGGATCGAATCTGTCCCAGAATTGGGTCTCCTGCCGAGTGGTTTGGTTCACCATCATCATTGGCACGTACATACTGTTCTTTCAAACCAATGATATAAGCATAGCAGTGATGTCTGGCGTCATAATATTCCTTCCTCAACTCCTCAAGGCAGGATTTCACTTCATCTTCCGAAGACACAGGAAAGGCTTTGGCGATGAACTTAGAACCCTTCTCTTTGTAGAACCCCTCCGGACGATTGTCTATTGAATAAAACTCATTCAAGCCCATCCAGTAGTTCGTTAGCTTCTTCGTCAATCACCGCAGACTCAGATACCTCTATGGCTTTTTCAAGATTGTAAATTGCGTCTTCTTTTTTTCCCTGCTTCACATAGATCCGGCCAAGGCCAAGGTAAGACATGCTTCGATAGTAGGTACCGTGCCCTTTTATATCCGTGCCTGCAGCTATCCCACTTCTGTAAGCTTCAACGGCTGATTCCAGATCCTTTTTTACCACCTCACTATACAATCCCTGAAATGCCCTTCCAGCCATCGTGTAGTAAGACCTATCAGAAGCAATAAGCTCCTTTATATAGGAATATGGTGCTTGTTTGAAGTCCTCACCAGTTGTCAGGGACTCCAGAAGTTTGGACTTCATATACAGGTTATTGGGGTAGTTTTGAGTCAAATACCACATGTACTTCTGAGCCTTCTTGGGACGGTATTCATACCGTAAATAGATGTAAGCCAAATACACATAGGCTTCTACTTTAGTCAAAACTGCTTTTTGTGTGGCACCCTCTAATTGTTGTAGCCCTAATTCGATATCCCCACTTCGAAAAAACCAAAGCAGTGGTTTATATACAGGGTATTTTTCAGGGTATTTTTCACGGAAATAGTTATAAACACCAGTTGTCATTAAGAAGTCCGGCACTTTATCACTCAGCTCAAACCCACTTTTCACCAGATCATAGGCTTTACCAGCTTCAGACAGTGCCTTCATGTAATGTCCATCATCCGCATAATACTCTGCCAGCAGACCTCTGGCTGACATCTCAAAAAAGATCGCTTCTGGGTGTTCTTGCCTACCGCCATCCAATCGATTCGCCAGACGTATGGTTTCTCTCAGGTGATTACTGAATTCTTCAAATACCGAATCAATAGTGACGACAGGTATATTCGTCCAAAGTACATTCAAACCTCGCAGCATAGGCACCGCAGGATGATTCGGTAACCGCTCCTCAATTTCCTCAATTAAAACATTGGCTGAGTCCGGCTGGACATTGTAGATGTAATCCACGCACTTGCTCACAATCTTTACATTTGACGGGTTATCAAATAACTGTGAATAAGCTGTCTGACTAATGAAAAAAAGTATGGCGACAAAAACCCTTCTCAACTGGTCAATTTTGTGGTTGTAATGAATAATACGAATAAGCAAGTTACCTTTTGGTATGCACAATCAAAAACGCATTGTTCGTTAAGGCAAAGACCCATAGTTTTACATAAAGGATGGATTCCAAATCAAAAATATCGAACCCAAACTGCTATTTATTTGACGCTCAATATGCTAGCCTTCAGAAGCTGGAACAGTTACACCTATTTCAGGAAAACGATGCGCAATTAGCCATTAGTATTGTAGATCAAATAGCTTACAGCCTTCCAAAAAGCCCCATAGGAGGCGTATTTACTACCAACGCAGATAAGGAAGATTTATTCCATCTGCTGGAAAAAGTCACTAAGCAGCTACAGGGAAAAGCCAAACAAATTCAGATCAAACAACCGATTTCCATTTATCCAGCTTACTCCAAGGAGGCGTTGATGGATTTTGGGTTCCAACAATCCATATCCGAAATCAGCCATTATGTAGAACTAAATAATCAGCCGGTTGAGAAACTTCACGAAATGCAACAACGAAAACTCAAGTCAACTGAGTTTAGCGTAGCAGTGACCGATCCTGGCGAGCTTCCGTTGATATATCAGTGCATTACAGAAGCGAGAAAAGCACAGGACCTTGATGTCAACACAACCCTGAAGAACCTTCAGGACCAATTTAAGTTGTTCCCTAATCAATATTTGATTTACACGGCATACAAGGAGCAATTCATCGCTGCCACTTGCATCGTCACCTTACCAACCAACAACATTGCCTACTACTACCTTCCTGCTACTAATCCCCTCTACAGGACCGAAAGCCCTATGGTTCCCCTAATGGCATATATGTATGATGACTTACTAAAACGAGGGTATGATTACCTGGATCTTGGCATCTCATCAATCAACGGAGTGCCTCAAACTTCGCTTATTGCTTTCAAAGAACGGATGGCAGGTATACGCACTGAGCGACCAAACTTGATTTTGACTATTAAATGACTGATCGATAAGCAGACTCCAGTTGAGCAATGGTTTTATCGGTAGCAAAATGTTCATCAAAATAAGCCCTGACTTCAGACGCGGTAAACTTATTGAAAGAATCAGATAATACCTGACTGAAACTTTCTGGAGACCAGTCAGACGAAATCACTCCTATATCTGGGTGAATGATTTCATCAGCCCCAGACCATGGAGTAGTAACCACCGGCAGTCCACAAGCTAGCGCTTCCAATATAGCTACAGGTTGGTTTTCATGCAGGCTGGTATTAATAAAGATGTCAGCCGCTTGTAAGTGATGCTTCACATCCTCCTGGTGGCATTCGCCTAACCACTCCGCTGACAACCTTAGCTGACTTGCCTGACGACTCAGCTTTTTTCCAAGTGAACCTTCTCCCAATATTTTCAGATGAAAAGGATGCTTTTGTTGAACATCTGCCAAAGCCTGCAGCATCAATGGGTAATTCTTTTGCTCCTCTAACCGGCCAACTGCAATTAATGTCGGCGGGTTGTTTACCGATTTCTTTGGCGAGAAAAAGACATCATCTATGAAATTAGCCATATAATTCGTATCAACTCCATGTGATGAGAGCTGATCCACCAATGCGCGACTCACTCCAAACACCTTGTTGGCCGACTTTAGTGTTGGAATCAATCGGGTTGTCAGCAGTTTCTTCAGTGAAGCCATCGGAAATGGGCTCTGATGCTCTGTAATCACATAAGGAATATCATGTATCTCGCTTAAGTGCTTCGCAATGTAACCACCGGGGTAAGTGACCTGAGCATGAATGATATCTGGTTTCCCAAAATAGTCGATGTGTCGTTTTAGGTTTTGCTCATTGGCCTCTAAAATTCCCTTGATATTGCCATCACGCCATTTTCTGGTCCACGTAAATGCCGGTAACAAAAACTCCACACAATTTGCCTCCAAAAGCGTATCCTTCTGCTTAACCACAGGCTTGGAACCAAACTTCAACAAGCTATTGAGTGGCTGGAACCAACGCAACCACAACCGTGGGTCGTGCGATCCCCAGATACTAATTCCGACACTCCAGTCCGGCCGGTGCCTTGCCAGAAGTTGAGCTTGCTCTTTAAAGAAAATACCCGTAGACGGATATTTCTCTGATGGATACCAGGATGGGATTATGAGCACGTTCATAGATACCCAAACCTATTTAATTCTTTCCGAATACTTGAAAAGATCGGATCGTTTTCCTTAAAGGATGCTTTCCACTTACCAATAGATTCCGTGCTTAACGGTTTAAATATATTGGAATGCTGAGGCTCCTGATATAATTCAGACTCAGGACTTTGTTGATGAAAATTCAATAGTTCCTCGGTATAATCAATCGCTAAAAACTCACAAAGTGACGCTAGCACTTCATCTGGTTGGGCTACCAGTTCTTCATAGCACACCAAGTGAACTGCAGTCCTTTTTTGGAGCCAATCATACTGACGAATGGAATGTTTCCAATGGCTAACCGCATTTTCAGGAATGGACAACTCTCCCAGATGCTTCTCCCCACCTCTCCTGTAGGAGTCCACTACATCGCGACCATCGCGCATGAGGAAAACATACTTTGCTTTGGGATACACACTCCATATTTCCGGCAGGTAGTAAGTATTGAGGGGTGTAGTGTCTCCCCAGGTGGTAAAACGTTTGTGCTTTTCGCCATAGGTTCTAAAGATCGTATCGATCATCCGCTGCAGACTCTTATCCTCAGATTCGTTGATGGTACGAAAAACCTCATTAGGAGAAAAATCCCAGGTGTGACTCCCCGTTTCACGCATGAGTTCACCAGTCACCACTTTCACCAGATCGCGCCAGAGCAACCAATTATACAGTTTAAACTTAGCGATGGAGTTACCTAAAAAATATTGCTCTGAAGGTAGAAATAGGTCTGGATGTTGATTCAACATTCGATTGAGGAGGGTGCTTCCATTTCTACCCGATCCCATGATGAAAAAAGGTTGATGAAACGTACTTTTACTTTCAACAGGATACTTCCTGGGTAGCCAATCAGACATGCGCTCAACAAACCGGACTAATTTTTTTCTTCTCATCTTTGATGAATCAAACGGAAATTTATGGATTCTCCTCCTCTTGTTTCAATAATCTGCCTTTGTTACAACCAAAAAGACTTTGTAGCAGCCGCAATTCGTTCGGTTTTGGGCCAAACATATGAAAACATTGAGCTGATCGTAGTAGATGATGCTAGTAACGATGGCAGCAAAGAGGTCATTAAAAAGGAACTCAAAGGCACTTCCATCCCATTTATCGATCTTCAGGAAAATGTTGGACATTGTCAAGCATTTAACATGGCTTATCAGCAGAGCAAAGGAGCGTTTATCATTGATCTGGCAGCTGACGATCTGCTATTACCAACCCGAGTGGAAGTAGGTATCAATGACCTGATCAATCAAAGCGACCAAACAGGTGTTCATTTCTCCGACGCTTTCACCATTTCCGAAACTGGAGGTGTCACCGGAACGCACTATGATCGGCACGGAGACGGAAAAATTAAATGCAAAATTCCATCAGGAAATTTGTATAAAAAACTCATCGAACGGTATTTCATCTGTCCGCCATCCATGATGTTTCGCAGGACTGTATTGGAACACCTAAACGGGTATGATGAAGACCTGGTATACGAGGATTTTGATTTCTGGATTCGGTCATCCAGATCCTTTCATTACACTTTTAATCCAGCTCCACTCGTCAAACGCCGCGTTTTAAAGCGCTCAGATTCCACAAACCAATTTGCGTTAAGATCAAAACATGCTTTTTCAACATTCAAGGTTTGTGAGAAAATCTTTGACCTCAATGAAAAACCAGAGGAAGACCGAGCACTCATTCGCCGCTGCAAATACGAGATCGTGCAATGCTCCAAAACCATTAATTTCAGTTTGATTCCTAAATACTGGCGGCTGATCAAAAAAACCAAAAGCAGGTTACGCTCGCCAAAATCGCATCTCTAAAGAAATTCGGGTAACGTCCTTGTTCTCATTGGCAGACAATCCATGAATGGTGTATGGTGTGAACAAGAGCATTTCATTTTCCCCGGGATTAGGCCTTACAAGGTTTAGCTCCTTCTTTGCGGCTACCAAACCAGGCACATTAAAGCGAATACCATTCATCCGGGCACCTTCAATGGTTCGCTCTACCTCCTTCTCCGGCCAGAGATGCGAACCGGGCGCAAGCAGAAGTGAAGATCGCTCGTTGCTCCCACAAAGTGGCACGTAAATATTGACTGCTCCGCGATTTTCATCCTGCCAAACATCTCGGTGCAGTGGATTGTAATCGTGAGCGCCCGGCCGTATGACTCGGAAATGAAAAACACGCTCCTGATTAAACGGTTTGATGCTTTTTACTTTAACTCCAAGTAGTTCACTCACACGATCTTCTACAACATCCATTGCTATAGGAAATTCTTCGGCATCATACAGCTTGGTTTGCTCAACAACGCTCAGGTGAGCTTCATAATCGTCTCCGATCAGCTGGTGATAGTGCTGTGGGTGAAAGTCTGAGGGTGTTGTCAATCCAGCTTTCTTTACTGATCGTGGAAACAATTCCAAAAACCCACTGTAGAAACGTTGGTAATCCTGATTTGAAAGAAATGGAGCTACTGTATATCCATTTTCATACCAACTGGCATGCTCAATGAGATTATCATCGGTATGGATCAATACTTCGTCATCACCTACCCGAGATTCTCCCTTAACGTTATTTTTATCGTCTGTTGTCATCTCCTTCCAGCATTGACACGTAACTATAGTAGCGCTCTTCGGTAATTTCTCCTTCTTCCAGCGCCGCTTTCACTGCACACCCAGGTTCATTGGTATGTAGGCAATTGTGAAACTTGCACTCGCCCAGATGAGCTCGCATTTCCGGAAAGTAATGAGCCAGTTCTTCTCCTTCTATCTCTGATAAAGCCAGTTCTTTGATGCCCGGTGTGTCAATAACGGAGGTCTCTTCATCTAGAAAGAACATTTCGGCAAATGTAGTTGTGTGAACACCTTTGTTGGCAAAAGAGGATACTTCGGACACCTTCTGATCGACTTCAGGCACCAACAAATTAATCAAAGTAGACTTGCCCGCACCAGAGTGACCTGACAGTAACGTCTTCTTGTTCTTGAAAAGCGCTTCTAAATCACTATTCAATCCATGCTCAGTGAAGGATGTCCGGTAACATTTGTAACCTACCTTTTTCTCATAAATAAAAGACAAGTAATTCACCTCTTCTAATTCTTCTTCACTGAGAAGATCGGTCTTATTAAAAATAATGATTCCCGGTATCCGAAAGGCTTCCAATGTCACCAAAAAACGGTCAATGAACCCGAGGGAGGTTCTGGGCTTCTTAAGGGTCGCTATGACCACCGCCTGATCCACATTGGATGCAATCAAGTGATCATGATGCTTTTTCCTTGGAGACTGACGAATGATGTAGTTAACCCGATCCACAATTTCGGTGATGACGTATTCGCCATTTGTTTCTTCCATCTCCACAAAATCACCCACGGCAATTGGATTAGTGATCTTCTTATCGTCCAGCTTGAACTTACCTCTGATCCGAGCCTCCACAGAAGATTGATCTTCCAACTGAACCCTATACCATGAACCTGTAGACCTGGTGATCAATCCTCTCATATCAACTCCTTTAATCTGGCAAGAACTTTTTCTGTAGCTCCGGCATGCTGACTTACATATGATTTACACGAATCACCCATTTCTCGCCTCATCTCTTCATTAGCTATTATGCTTTCAAAAATACCTAAAAGTTGGGTAGTATCTCTGAATGTGACTAACCCATTGAGGGCTTGAAGATCCCGCACCTCGTTAAATTTCTCATTATTTGGGTGACTCCCAATAATCACCGGCAACCCATATGCGGCTGGTTCGATTACATTATGAACAGCTCCTCTGAAAGCTCCACCTATATAGGCTACATCCCCATAGCGATACATTCTTTTTAAATCTCCGATAGAATCGACCAGCAGAACCTGAGTTTCCTGAAGCTCTCCCTCCTGACAGTCCGTCCATTTTTTCAGTCCGTTCATCGCATATTGTTTCAAACTTTCCTCACCAATCTCATGTGGAGCCACGATAAATTTAACATCGGTAAACTTCCGAATGATTTTTTTCAAGTGATCCCAATCAGAAGGCCAGACGCTACCACATATCACAACGAAGGACTCTTTTGAGAATTCTTCCAATAATTGCGATCGCCAGGAGTTGCTTGAAATCTGCAGCATTTGGTCAAGGCGTGTGTCTCCGGAAACTTCCACTTGTTCAACTCCATGCTTGTTTAACAACGCCATGGATTCATTATCCTGCACAAAAAAACGATGTGTTGCCTTGATGGCATTCAGGTAAAATCGACCCATCCGATGAAAGAACATTTGGTTGGATCTAAAAACGGTCGAAACCATTAACAAAGGAATGTCCTGACGCGCTAATTCGAGTAAATAAAAATACCAAAACTCGTATTTAACAAAAATGGCCATTGCTGGCTTTACCACGGTTAAAAACTTACGGGCATTTCGTGGAGAATCAATTGGCAAGTAAAACACAAAATCCAAATCACCATCTGCTTTGTACGCATTGTAGCCTGATGGAGAAAAAAAAGTGACTAAGGTTTTATGGTTTGGAAACTCCTTTTTTATGGCCTGAACAATAGGCTTACCTTGTTCATATTCTCCTACCGAAGCAGCATGTAGCCAAATGATTGGCTTGTCTGTAGCATCTAGCTGGCGTTCAATCTGCTCGAACAACCCTTTGCGTCCATTTAGAAACTCCGCTGCTTTTGCATTAGAGAATGCCGCAAGCCGAATCAACTGGTAGTAGAACCATAAACTGACACGATACAGGTAGACCATACGGCAATGTACAAATTGCCACAAAAAAAACCGTCCACTAGCTAGTGAACGGCTCTGAATTATTGATGACCAAAAAGTCTCTAACCTTAGTGTGATGCCAGGTAAGAAGACACTCCGTCTCTTGTAGCCTGCATCGCATCTTTTCCTTCTTCCCAGTTAGCAGGGCATACTTCACCGTGCTTCTCTACATGCTTCCATGCGTCTACGATTCTCAACATTTCGTCGATGTTTCTACCTAGAGGAAGGTCATTGATCGTCTCGTGTCTTACCACTCCTTCTTTATCAATGAAGAATGTACCTCTAAATGCAACTGGTGCACCTTCGAATACCAATTCTCCTTCTTCGTTGTAGTTCCAGTCTCCAGCAAGAACGCCGTAGTTGTTCGCTACCGTTTTAGAGCTATCCGCTACTAAAGGATAAGTAACACCTTCGATTCCGCCTTTGTCTTTGTCTGTCATCAACCAGGCAAGGTGAGTTTCCTCGGTATCACAAGAAGCGCCAACCACCTGTACGCCTCTTTTTTCAAACTCAGCTAGTTTTTCCTGAAAAGCGTGAATTTCAGTTGGGCATACAAAAGTGAAGTCTTTCGGATAAAAGAAGAATATCACTTCTTTCTTCCCAATATACTCCTCTAAAGAGAACTGCTCAACGATCTCTTCTCCGTTGATTACTGCCGGTGCATTAAATACTGGTGCTTTTTTTCCTACTAATGACATAAATATCAGTTCGTTTTATAATTTATAAAAAAATGTTCAATTCATTAAGAGAATAACAGCAGATCAACTTGTTCGCTATATACGCTGCCAGCCCCTATTAATTAAGGTGCAAAATTAAATCGCCCATTGCCCTGAACCAAACAAATACCATTAATAAGGACTTATTAGAGTATTACTTTTAATTATCAAAAACGAAATTTCATGAGACTGAAACGTATTTTTATCCTCACACTATCGTTAACACTTTCTGCTGGTTCTCTACTCGCGCAGGACTTTGGAAATATATTGGCTGTCGGTGCTGACAATGCCGAAATTTATCTTCAAAACTATGCCGAACCTGCCATCAATGCTTTCGGAAATGGAATGGCTGATGGTTGGTACAATACCGGTAAAGTGCACAAATCTCTGGGCTTCAATGTTACCGTCTCTCCAAGCTTTGCCTTCATCCCACAATCAGAAACCACTTTCGAATTTATTCCATCGGAGTACGAAGATCTGACCCTGGATGGAGATGATGATGGAATCCTACCAACGCTGGCTGGTGGCAATGCGCAGAGCGGCTCGGAACTAGTATTCACTGGAGAAGCAACTTATCCTGGTGGCATAACTTTCGATGGAGAACAGCGATTTGCGGTTCCAGACGGTGTGGTCAACCTCGATAATGTCCCGTTTGGTGGTGCTCCCGCTCCGACTTACAACATTGGCGTTGGGTTGTTTAAAAATACGGAGATCAAAGCAAGAGTTCTTCCTTCAGTGACAGCTGGGGACTTTTCTGCTTCCATGTTCGGTTTAGGCATTCAGCATGACATCAAACAATGGATTCCGGGTATTTCCAAACTTCCATTTGATCTGTCGGCACTTGTAGCGTTTTCTAAATTGAACCTCAACTACGCCATAGATGTAAATACAGGTAGTTTCGAAGGAGAAGGTGAGGCCATATTTTCAACCAACGCAACAACTGTACAAGGAATCGTTTCCAAGAAACTTCTGTTTTTCACACCCTACCTGGCGGTTGGTTTTAATGCGGTCAGTAGCACGCTTGATGTGAACGGAACCTACCGATATACCTCTACTACAGGCTCAAGCTCAGAAATTGAAGACCCGATATCACTCGCATTTGATGGTGCAGGAGGGCTCCGCACAACTATTGGTGGGCGAATAAACCTGGCCGTACTCACCATACATGCTGCATATACCCTTCAGAATTACAATACCTTTAATCTCGGACTTGGAGTGAGTGTTCGCTAATTCAAATAACTTTAGCCAAGATTTACCCTGTTTATCGGGTAGAATACCGAATACATGGTATTGTTAATGCCCTTATATCCAAATAAGTTTGTACTATGGCTATCAATTGATAGGAATACCTATTTTTGTTAAGACTAATTATAACAATCATCCAATGAAAAATTTACTTTTTATCGCCGTAGCAGGCTTGTTCCTTTTCTCTTGTGGGGAAGAAGGTGTCGGATTTAATGCCCGAAAGGAAGTTGGGGTTACTTCCAGCATGGAAATACCTGGTGTAGCTGTTGCTCTACCTGGAGATGTTCCAGAGCGTCGCCAAGATATCACTTTCGAACTTGAGGATGTAACTACTGACTTAGATTTTCTTGATGAAATTATCTTGAATTCCTTATCTTATGAAATAACAGGAATTGACTCTGACGAAGAACTGGATATTGACGAACTTTCTATAAATCTGCAAACTTCGACGGGATCTATTGAGATAATTAGACTCACAAGTCTTGCTAACACCGACGGGAAAGTGCAATCGAACCTTTCTTCTTCTGATTTATTAGCTCTACAAAATCAAATATTTATTCAAAAAGAAGCTGATGGAACTATATTTCTTGACCTTATCGGTTTCCCTAATGAGGATTTGGAATTTGATATTGTTACCTACTTCGACGTAACGGCAAAGATCAGAGACCTTTAATCACCACCTAACTTTTAAAAAAATGAAAAAATTATCCTTACTAATAGTTTTAGGCCTATCAGTATGCACTCTTTCAGCTCAAGATTTTGGAGATTTCTTAGAAGGTGGTGTTGAAGACGGCAATAAATTACTCGAAAAGTATCTGGATCCGATGTTTAGCGGTTTTGGATACGGATTGAACAGTGGATGGTACAATACCGGTAAAGCCCACAAAACATTGGGTTTTGATCTGACTGTAACCACTAACCTCGCTTACATTCCTGAAGAAGGACAGTTTTATACATTAGATCCAAGTAATTTTGATAATCTGGGAACAGCGCCTGCCGAAAACGGGCAAACGCAATACCCAACCATCATGGGTCAAAATCTGGGTGCCGATGACATCCCTTATTTGGTTTTTAATGAGAACAACAGCGACCCTGATGACGACATTAGCATCACCGCTCCTACAGGATTGGGTCTGGAAGAAGGAATCGGCTTTAATGCAGTTCCTGTTCCGGTGGCTTCTTTAGGAATTGGCATTATCAAAGGAACTGAGTTAAAACTTCGTTTAATCCCTAAGCAAACCTTTGGTGATCCGGGAGAAGAGTTTAGCACGAGCATGTTTGGTATCGGAGTGATGCACGATGTAAAGCAGTGGATTCCTGGAATCAAGAATCTTCCGTTTGATCTTTCTGGTTTCTTTGGATATACCAAGATGACCAATGAATTCGCTTTTGATGCAGATGCACCAGATCAAATAGGGAATTTCAATGCATCTGGAACGACCTTTCAGGGCATAATCTCTAAGAAACTAGCTATCCTTACCGCTTATGCAGGAGTTGGGTTCATCACGAGTAAAGTGAATTTTGATCTTAAAGGCACTTATGATACAGAAGCTGGGACGTTTACCGATCCAGTGTCTCTAGAATACAAAAGTGGTGGATTGAGAGCCAATGCTGGTCTTAGACTGAAGCTTTTGATCTTCACCTTTCATGCGGAGTACGCATTGCAAAAATACAATACACTCTCTGCTGGTGTTGGTATCAGCATTCGGTAATCACAGTAGCATTAAAATGTTTTGAAAAGCGGGCTAGTCCCGCTTTTTTTGTGTTTTTTCGTAGCAATGCGTCATTGTTTATTCGTCATTCTCTTGTGCCTAACATTTGGAGTCAACGCTTCTCCAGCTGACACCGTGCGAATAAAAAAAGGCGAACTACTTATACTAAAAGACACCATTTACGCCCCAAAATCAGACACACAGATTTACATTAAAAACCTCGACTACCGGTTAAAAAAGAACCCCTACCAGACATCAGAGAACTTTTATGAGCGCATGCGAGAGATTAGTGGACAAAGCAAAATCACTGCTCGTCTTTTTGAACTGCTTTATGTGGAGCGGAGTGCAAAAACAGAGTTCGCTAAAAAACCTGAAAGTAGAAACTCCATCGAACCCTTTCTGCCCTATGAAAATCTGAGAATTGGCAAAATCAGAATTAAACATGTAGACATTCTCCAGGGAGATGTCAACGACACCTCGCGTATTGCTACTGCGTACTATGTCCGGGTAATGAACCGGGTTCACATCAACACCTGGAACAGCATCATACGAAATACGATTATTGTCGAGAGTGGCGAAAAAATAAATCCTTACACACTCGCAGATAGTGAGCGTCTCCTAAGACGTCTACAGTTTATTCAAGATGCACGGATTTATATTAAGAATGCTTCAGATGGTGATAATGAAGAAGCTGAGCTCATTGTGGTCGTTCAAGACAGGTTCTCTTATGGTTTACGATTTGATGTGGGTGGCATTAATGAAGTGGACAGTAGGCTCATTAACAGAAACATTGCCGGAATTGGTAAATATGCCTCTGCCTCCCATTTATATAATGGAAACAGTCCATCACCTCATGGATATTCCTTTCAAGCTGGTGGTCAGCAAATAGGCAAGCTCATCGCTAACCTGAGACTGAATCATACCAGGATTAATGAGCGTCAGGAATGGGGAATGGAAATAGATAAACCATTCATTAGTCCAGAAACCAAGTATGGAGGTGGGATAGATCTGAGAAACCTGAAGGATTCTACTTTCCGATTTGATGGACTCCAAGAAGAGCTCGGATATTACCATCTGAATTATCAGGATTTATGGTTTGGTAGATCGTTCAGATTGCCCTCAAAATACCAGCGTCAAAACATCACCTTTGCCACACGGTGGTATCATAGCCAGTTTCAAGAGCGACCATATGTAAGCACTGATAGCAACAACCTCTATTACAACCGTCACCTGATACTTTCAGAGCTCAGTATCTCATCCCAAAAATTCCTTAAAACCAATTACATCACTTCATTTGGTATTTCAGAGGATATCCCGCTTGGGTACCGACTCTCTTTGATTGCAGGCAGGGACTACAATGAATTCTTCAATCAAGATTATGTAGGGTTTCAAATCTTCTGGAGTGCCTATATCACCAAATTGGGTTATGTATTTTTAAATCAAGAAGTGGGGACCTTCCAGCATCGCACAAACAAGCGAGGAGTTTTTAAAACCAATATCAATTACTTCAGTCCACTTATCGACCTAAATCGATACTACCTTAGGAATTTTTTAAGACTTAGTCTCGTGCATGGAATCGACCAACCAACATCTACCAACATCAGCATAGAAGATCGAATCCGAGATCTAAACGGCATCACCTATCCTGGAAATGGCGCCATCTCATTGGCCATAGAACAAGTTACCTTCACACCATGGTATTATTATGGCTTCCGATTTGCTCCGTTTGCGTATTACAATATTGGTGAAGTTTGGGATTACCGAGGTGACCGTACCTATTCACATGGATATCAGGGATTAGGTGGAGGAATACGTGTTAGAAACGAAAGTTTGGCCTTTAGTACATTGGAATTGAGATTAACTCACTTTTTAACAGGACAAGGGCTTGAAAAAACCACGCTCTTTTCGCTATCGACTTCAGTACCCATTTCTTTTAACAACATCTTCCGATTCAAGCCAACCATCGCAGCCTTTAGATAAAAAGAAAAGTCCCGACAAGGCCGGGACTCTTCAAAGATGTCAAACAGGTGTATGAATATAAAATTTGTGTTATGCTTTAGTATATACTGTATCTTTACAAAAGGTAACCAGTAGCACATAAAAAAATGATAAAAATTATTTTCATATGTCTCGGCAACATCTGCAGGTCTCCGCTAGCCGAAGCTATCTGCCAGCACAAAATCAAAGAAAAAGGCCTTACTGACAAAATTAGCTGCGATTCTGCTGGCACAGCCAACTACCACATTGGTGAGGATCCCGACTCCCGGAGCATTGAAGTTTCTATCAAACATGGAGTACCGATCCAGCACAAAGGCAGACAATTTCATTACACAGATGGAGAAACCTATGACTACATTCTCCCAATGGACGAGTCCAACATGCGAAACATCATTCATGAACTCGGTTATAAGCACGAAGGCCTTTTCTTGATGAGAGAGTTTGATGCTCAGGACAAAGGTGCGGATGTGCCAGATCCGTACTACGGTGGGAAGGATGGTTTCGAAAACGTGTATCAGATGTTAGACCGATCGATTGAAGCATTCATTGGTATGCTTATCGAAAAGCACAGTCTTTAATGTTTTCTATTGACGATTCCTTTTTTGAAGGAGCATTGTTTCAATGTACCGGCAATGACCATCAGTGTTCAGAAATTAAGTCGGTCTCCGGTGGTGATATAAATGACGCATACACTGTGACCACCAATCAAGGTACCTTTTTCATCAAAACGAATGGTCCTGAAGTAGGTGACATGTTTCAGAAAGAAGCCCTGGGCATGCAAACCCTAAGAGAAACCAATGTCATTGACGTTCCGATGGTTATCGGTCATGGACAGCAGTCTGATTCTCCATTCCTGGTATTGGAACATATTCAGAAAGGCGCACCTCAGCCCTCTTTTTGGGAAGAATTTGGAAAATCGATGGCGGAGCTACATCGCCATTCTCACCATTCATTTGGGCTGGATCACGACAATTTTATTGGTCGACTCCCTCAAAAAAACACTCCCATGGATTCATGGATAGATTTTTTCATTGAAAACCGCCTGGAAGTGCAGCTTGGATTGGCTATTTACAATGGACACATTAGTCACCAATTCGCCGAAAAATTCCGAATGCTTTACTCGGCACTGCCCGGAATACTTCCTGAAGAACGACCTGCATTGATTCATGGGGATTTATGGAGTGGAAATTTCATGTGCAATGCACAAGGCAAAGCCTGCATCTATGATCCAGCTATCTACTTTGGTCACCGGGAAATGGAACTGGCCTTTACACGACTATTTGGAGGGTTTGATCGGCAATTCTATGAAGCATACCACGGCAACTTTCCGCTGGAGCCGGATTTCGAAGATAGAGTGGAAATTTACAACCTTTATCCACTACTGGTTCACGTGAATCTATTTGGACCTTCCTATCTATCTGGCATTAAAAACACCATTAACCGACACACCTAAACGGGCTTGTATAAGACTTGATAGTTGTTTCGTGTCTGCTGCTCCAGAATCTTCTCTCCCATGTCTGGTAATAGTTGGAAGGAGCCCTCCGTGTAGTTCTTGATTGTGGCTAAATGAAGCCCTTCATTGTATAACACGTGAAAATCTCCGGCCAGGTAATCTTTGAGTTTTCCTAACTTATCCAGATTATCATCCATGCATAGCGTAAATGTCAATGCCGAGTTGTGCATTAGGTTGATTTTAATATTGGCATGCGAAGTAGCCTGAAAGAGCTTCACCAACTTCTTTTCATCCATCAAGCTATTGTCTTTCACTCTTAAGGTGACTAGTAATTGATCCTCCTTAAATACAAAACAATGCTTCGTAGCTATTTTATCCTTTTCGGTAATCAAGGTGCCCTGACCAGAAGGATCGATAAACGACTTAACATACAGCGGAATACCGCGCTGTGCCAACGGGCGAATGGTTTTTGGGTGAATGACTTTAGCTCCGTAGAACGTCAATTCAGTAACCTCCTGATACGACAACTCATCAAAAAGCTCTGCTCCTTTGAACTTCTTAGGATCAGCATTCAACAGACCAGGCACATCTTTCCATACCGTCAAACTTTCTGCTTTGAGGCAATACGCAAAAATAGCTCCTGAAAAATCGGATCCTTCTCTACCCAGCGTAGTGTTCTTTCCGGTTAAATCTGAGCCTATAAATCCTTGAGTAATAACGGGTCCATTCTGAAGAAGCTCTGGTAAATCACGTGATATGAAATGACTCGTTAGCTCCCAATCCACATTGGCTTCTGTAAAGAAGCTGTTGGTTTTGATGCAAGAGCGTGCATCCAGCCATTCGCAAGATGTCTGGGTAATCATGTAATGATAAACGATCGAAGTAGAAATCAGCTCACCAAATGGAATGATCTGATCATAGTATAACAGCCAATTCTTACCCGGATTTTGAAGTGTACCTTCCAACTGTAGAAACCAGTTTTGAATGTCCTCTGGAAGATCTGAGAACAAATCAGCACAAATACCTTGATGATACGCCTTTAACTTTTGTAAGTCATCAGACCAATCATCCTTATTGTAAGCTTTTCGAGCAAGAAGCTCCAGTGCATTGGTTGTCTTACCCATCGCCGAGACTACCACGACCAGTGGTAGATCGAGACTTTTTTCCACGATCTTAAAGAGATTTCTGACACCTTCAGCATCTTTAACTGATGCCCCACCAAATTTGAAAATTCGCATCTTGCAAACGATTTAAATCAATAAAAAGGCCTATTTTCGTGTTTTGAAAATTTCCAATTTACCTATACGATGAACAAAAATAGTCTAGGACTTCCGATCGGCACCACACTTGACCGCTTTATCAAAAAAAAGCAAGATGAATTTGAATTTGCCACTGGTGAATTATCTCAACTACTCAGAGATATCGCTTTGGCGGGTAAGATCATAAATCGTGAAGTCAACAAATCTGGATTATTGGACATCTCCGGAGCTTATGGTTCAAAAAACGTTCAAGGTGAAGATCAACAAAAACTGGACGTGATCGCCAACATTCGTTTTATCAGAGCACTAAGAAACGGAGGACAGGTATGTGCTGTGGTAAGTGAAGAAGATGAGGAAATTGTACACCTCAATCCACACTGTAGGTATGTAGTAGCTATTGATCCACTTGACGGCTCTTCTAACATCGATGTGAATGTGTCTATTGGCACCATTTTCTCCATATATAGAAGAAAATCTCCAGTTGGAGGGCCGGTAAATGAAGAAGATATCTTACAACCAGGCACTGAACAGGTAGCCGCGGGTTACATTTTGTATGGATCCTCTACCATGCTTGTATACACTACAGGGCATGGCGTGAATGGGTTTACACTAGAGCCATCGCTCGGTGAGTTTGTCCTCTCACATACCAATATGGTATGTCCAGAGGATGGAAGTATCTATTCCATAAACGAAGGGAGTTACCACCAGTTTGATCAGGCCTTAAAGGATTATACGGACTGGTGTAAAAACGAAGAATTAACGGCAAGGTACATTGGATCGCTAGTTGCTGATTACCATAGAAACATGCTAAAAGGCGGTGTTTATTTATATCCGAATACATCCAAGGCACCAAAAGGAAAACTACGGCTGCTGTACGAATGCAATGCACTGGCTTTTATCGCGGAGCAGGCAGGCGGAATGGCCACAGATGGCCATCAGCGAATACTCGAACTCCAACCAACTACTTTTCACCAGCGAACGCCGTTCTATATTGGATCAAAGAAAATGGTCGAAAAGGTACTGGAGTTTGTTACATCAGAAAAGACTAAAATGGCGCCGTAATTGACTTGCTGTAAGTTCAATACTCATCCCAATCTGAAGCACTGTACGGTTGTACCAAACATTATAATTTACGTCTATTGGGTTACCAAACTGACCAAATGATGTTGTATTTCCCTGGGTATTCAAGATGTATTGAGAAAGACCTATATTCCATTTACAAGGTCCTTTAGAAGAAAATAAAATCCCAACACCTGGCTGGAGAAAAAACCCTCCTGAATAGTCCTCGTCTAACCATTCATTTTGATAAGGTATACCTAATCCAAGTTTTGAATCAAGATATAATCTCATTTTATTCTTATTTAGAAAAAAACGACCATAACCATATACATTAACAAACTCATGAAATACCCAATCATTGCCTAAATCCATTTCATGACCTGAGATACCAAGCCCTATTCCAGCATCCCAACGATCTGCAAACCTATAACCTAAAGTACCATCCCACTGGACTGATAAATCTCCTCCAGCATGAAACATAAAGCTGGAGTTGAGAAAAAGTCCCGTTTTTATATGATACTTATTGTTGCTGAAAATATTAGCCTCAGACTCAGAAAGAAGGTGATCTATCTGAATGGGGTCTAAATGGATGGTATCTCCAGTCGATAATTCAAATGTCCACTCGTTTTGATTCTTGGACAGAATCTCGCCATGAAATATAGAACCGTCCTTATAGGAAATCATGGCTCGTCCGAAATCAACATACTGCGCCTGCGCGAAATAAACGCTTACGATAAAAAGACAGAGTGTCCCGATTAATTTCTTCAAAATGCAATATTGCTAACTAAGTGCAACTCAAAATTTCCGCTCAACTGGTATTGTGTCAGACCGCCAGGACCAGCGATTAGAAGTACATCAGATCTGTTTGGATGAGCTAAAACATCATAAGCTTCAACACTATGGTCGGCACGAAGCAGTTTCAAGTTTCTTCTATCTGTTGCATCGAACACCTTCATCCCGTTAGCGCCCTCGCCTACGTACAACTTATCACCAACCAGATTCATCCCAAATGGACTCTCCATATCAACTCTTTGAATTTCACTAACCAAATTCGGATCACTGATATCCAAAACAAGCAACTGATTATCGTCTCCAGGACACTCTGCAAAATCTCCAGTTCTGATCGTCAGGTAAGCCGTTTCCTCCTCAACAGGCAATACCGGATCACAAGATGTCGTGTGAAAATAAGAAGACTGCAATTGAGGACTTTCTCGGTTAGTAATATCAAAAATATCTACTGCGTTACTACCACCAACGAACAATCGATCGCCCAACGGATAAACCGTCTCCATATTCCATCCTACCGATTGACTAAAAACCTGTGTAAAGTCACTTCTGGAATCGAACACATTCATTTTCTCACGACTCACCGCATAGACATAGCCATCATAAGCAATGATACGGTTAACTGAACCTACTCCGTTTCCACTATTGCCAGCAAAAGATGCAGGAACCGCTGATGGCGGAATTAGTGAGTTATTGATATCATAATAGTAAATGCTATTCTCAGCCTCATAATCAAAAATGGGGTCATCTAGATCCAGCTGCTCAGTGACTTGTTCATAATCAAAACCAATAATAGCCTCACCTGAACTATTCGTTATTGTTGCTAAAAAGGCATTGTTAATCCGTGATGTGACGACTGGCTGTTGAATATTACTTATATCCACTTTGAGCATGTCGTACATGCTTTCTGCATACAAGTACCCTTCATCAATAAAGAACTCCCTATTGCCAGGAATCGCTAAAAATGACACGTTAACTGGAGCGCTTGGCTGAGAATTGTCAATTACATGAATACCAACACCCTCCTCTCCAACAAGAATCAAATCATCGTAAACAAAAATTTTACCAGGATCTTCAATTTCTCGAGCATGCCCAATTAGCGGAGTAGCACGAAGAGCTTCCAAATCACCATATACGGC
>JAMWZA010000091.1 GCA_024305105.1 Marinoscillum sp. | reverse complement strand
CTCCACGAAGCAGTTAGTCTTTGTTCACGATAAATTATCGAAATAATTTATCGTGAGATCGAGATTTATCCGTTATCTCCACCCCCGAGACAGGAGGGCATGTCTGCCAATTTCATCACCTTACAGTATGTCCTCGCAACGTATTTGCGAGTGTTTGATGACTCAAAAGTAACAGACCTCATGTATTTTTAAAAATATTTTAATAAATTTGGTAAATATTTAGATGTCATTTAAAATTGAATCTATAATATTGCATTATTAGAAAATAGCACTTTTTGAGATGAGTAAAAATTACGAAATTGACAATGTAGACCTGAAAATCCTTAATTTATTGATGGAAGACGCCAAAATTCCATACACGGAAGTGGCTAAAAAGGTCTTTGTTTCTGGAGGAACTGTTCACGTTAGGATGAAAAAACTTGAAGAGATGGGTGTTGTACAAGGCACTACTCTTCAGATGGATTATTCCAAACTGGGATATGACGTCACATGCTTCATGGGCATCTACCTTCAGAAATCTTCTTTATATGATAGTGTCGTTGAGCAACTCAAGGATATTCCCGAGATTGTCAAAGTACACTATACTACAGGAAACTACAATATCTTCATTAAGATTCATTGCCGAGACACCAAGCATTTAAAGGATGTTTTGCATGATAAAATACAGAAGGTGGAAGGTATCGAGCGCACCGAGACATTTATTTCTCTGGAGGAAAGCTTGAATCGTCATCTGAAGTTCTAATTAATCAAAAGTTATACCTATATAAAAGGCGATCGTCTCTTTAATTTGATTCTTATTTAGAACTAATATAAATAAGTGTTTACTTTGCAAAACTTACTGCTCGGTAAGTTGTTAAACACTGTGATAAGAATCAAAAGCTTATATGAGCAAAGACGATCAAATATTAGAGGAATTTACCTCAAAAGAATACGAACATGGTTGGTCTGTAGACTTTGAAGCCGATGAGGCTCCTGCAGGAATCAACGAAGACATCATACGATTCATCTCTGCCAAGAAAGAGGAGCCTCAATGGCTCCTTGACTGGCGCCTGAAGGCGTTCAAGAAATGGACGGAAATGAAAGAACCTCGATGGCCGAATGTAAAATATCCGGACATTGATTATCAAGGTGTCAAGTACTACTCCGCACCAAAGCAGGATAAAAAACCAAAAAGTCTGGATGAAGTTGACCCTGAATTACTTAAAACTTTCGAAAGGTTAGGTATTTCATTGACTGAGCAAAAAAGACTAACTGGTGTTGCTGTAGATGCTGTAATTGACTCAGTATCGGTAGCTACTACCTTCAAAGAAACTCTCTCTGAGCTAGGAATTATCTTTTGCAGTTTTAGTGAAGCGGTTCAGGAGCATCCAGAGCTCGTAAAGAAATATCTTGGTTCGGTTGTTCCTGCTACTGATAATTACTTTGCAGCATTAAATTCTGCAGTATTCTCTGATGGGTCGTTTTGTTATATCCCATCAGGTGTCAGGTGTCCAATGGAGCTCTCTACTTATTTCAGAATCAATGCGGCCAATACAGGACAGTTCGAAAGAACACTGATCGTTGCGGAAGAAGGTTCATATGTCTCCTATCTCGAAGGATGTACCGCTCCACAGCGCGATGAAAATCAACTTCATGCGGCTGTGGTAGAGATTTATGCAGCTAAGGATGCTGAAGTAAAATACTCAACTGTTCAAAACTGGTACCCTGGCGATAAGAATGGTAAAGGTGGTATTTACAACTTTGTAACCAAACGTGGAATTTGTGATGGTGACAACTCCAAAATCAGCTGGACTCAGGTAGAGACCGGATCTGCTGTAACCTGGAAGTATCCATCCTGTATCCTTAAAGGAGATAACTCTCAAGGAGAGTTTTATTCAGTAGCTGTTACAAATAACTATCAGCAAGCAGATACAGGTACTAAAATGATTCACATTGGTAAAAACACCAAGTCACGAATTGTATCAAAAGGTATTTCTGCTGGAAAGTCTCAAAATAGTTATCGCGGACAAGTGCACATCATGAAGCGTGCAGAAAATGCACGAAACTTTTCTCAGTGTGACTCACTACTGATGGGTGATAAATGTGGAGCACACACTTTCCCATACATCGACGTGGAAAACAATTCAGCTCAGGTAGAGCATGAAGCAACTACGTCGAAGATTGGAGAAGATCAAATCTTCTACTGTCAGCAAAGAGGTATTGATGAAGAAAGTGCCGTTGCACTGATTGTCAATGGATTTGCAAAAGAAGTGATGAGTAAGCTTCCGATGGAGTTTGCAGTAGAAGCTCAGAAGTTGTTAGCCCTTACCCTAGAGGGCAGTGTTGGATAATTGAAACTAGTCATTAAAATGTTAAAAATAGATAATCTTCACGCCTCAGTAGAAGGTAAAGAAATATTGAAAGGTATCAACCTGGAAGTAAAAGCTGGAGAAGTACATGCCATCATGGGTCCAAACGGGTCTGGTAAAAGTACTTTGGCATCAGTACTTGCTGGAAGGGAAGAATATGAAATTGAAGAAGGGTCTGTCACCTATCAAGGTAAAGACCTTTTGGAACTGGCTCCTGAGGAAAGAGCACATGCAGGTGTTTTCCTGGCGTTCCAATATCCAGTAGAAATTCCTGGAGTATCGACCACTAACTTCTTAAAAACGGCAGTTAACCAGACAAGAGAAGCCAGGGGTTTGAAATCACTGGACGCTGTTTCCTTTCTCAAGGTAATGAAGGAAAAAATGAAATTAGTTGACATTGACCAGGCTCTTTTGAGCAGAGCGCTTAATGAAGGGTTTTCTGGTGGTGAAAAGAAACGAAATGAAATTTTCCAAATGGCTATGTTGGAGCCGACCTTGTCCATTCTGGATGAAACTGACTCAGGACTGGATATAGATGCTCTGAAGATTGTAGCTGATGGAGTAAATAAACTAAAAAGTCCTGACAATGCCACCATCGTGGTGACACACTACCAAAGGCTATTGGATTACATTGTACCGGATTATGTCCACGTATTGTATCAGGGAAGAATTGTTAAATCTGGTGACAAGTCATTGGCCCACGAGCTGGAAGACAAAGGATACGACTGGATTAAAGAAGAAGTGGCTGCACTATAAGATATAACCGATGAGTGAAGTACTAACTACAGAAGATCAATTATTAGCAAATTTTGAAGGCTGGCTGAATCAGCGTTTTGAAGCTTCCAGTTCCTTGCGAGCAATTAAAGAAGCTGGAGCTGAGAATTTCAAAAAACTGGGACTTCCATCTAGAAAAAGCGAAGCATATAAATACACTCCGATAACTAAGGTAATCGAGAAGAATTTTGATCTGGATATTGCTGAGAGTCCATCTGATTTAACCAAAAGTGATTGTGAAGCTAAATTCTATCAAGATGCGGATGCGAACCATCTGGTTTTCATCAATGGCGTATTTGTAGAAGATTATTCCAAAATCATCAGCGCGTCATCTGAGTTGACCATCAAGGTGCTAGACGACCAGGCCATCAACGAACACGTGGAATTGAAAAGCAATTTAGGTCAGGTAAATGGCTCTCAGGTAGATCCTTTTGCGGCACTTAACCTTGCTTATTTCAATCAGGGTGTCTTCATCAAAGCTGAAAAGAATACAGATAACAAAAATACGTACATCTATCAATTCATAGATGGGTCTAAACAGACCGTATTGTTTCCTAGAGTCTTCGTTTATGGTGCTGCTGGGTCCAGAACGACAGTCTATGAGAAGACATTCATCAGCGGTGAAGAGAATTCTTTGAATATCTCTATTGTGGAATCCATGGTGGAGGCCAATGCTGAGGTTCGGTTCACTAAACTCCAGAATTACACAAACAAGGCTTACGCTATTGAGGGTGTGTATGCTCATCAAGACAAAGACTCAAGGTTTTACACCAATACCTTTTCGTTTAAAGGTGCTGTGGTTCGAAACAATGTCTACATCAATATAGACGCTGAAAACTGTGAAGGTCACATGAATGGTCTATACCAATTGAGCGGTAAGACTCATGTGGACACCAATACTTCAGTGGATCACCTAAAGCCTCACTCCTACTCCAACGAGCTGTACAAAGGAATCCTTGACGAAAACTCTCGTGGGGTGTTCAATGGAAAAATTTATGTAAGACCAGATGCGCAAAAAACCAACGCATTCCAGTCAAACAACAACATCCTTTTAACTGATACTGCTACGATCAATACTAAACCTCAACTTGAGATTTGGGCAGATGACGTACAGTGTTCCCACGGATGTACCACAGGTCAAATGGATGAAGAGGCTATCTTCTATTTACGATCAAGAGGAATTGAAAAAACAAACGCTAAAGCACTTCTACTGAATGCTTTCGCCAATGAGGCACTGAATGAGCTCCAAAACGACCTGGTTAAGGAAGAGATCGAAGGGATCATTCTAAATAAACTAAAATGAGCGTAATTACTGACATATCAGTAAACGAAATCAGAAAGCAGTTTCCAATCCTTAATCAGGATGTGAATGGCAAACCATTGGTCTATTTTGACAATGCAGCCACTTCGCAAACTCCACAGGTTGTTATTGATGCATTGGTGAATTATTACCAAAAGGACAATGCCAACATTCACCGAGGCATTCATACGCTTGCTGAACGTGCTACTACCGGTTTTGAAGCAACAAGAAAAGCTGTACAGCAATTCATCAATTCAAATGAGGTAGAAGAAATCATATTTACAAAAGGAACTACTGAAGGAATAAATCTGGTAGCTCAGGCTTATGGACGTAAATTCCTTCAGGAAGGTGATGAGGTTCTGATCACAGGTATGGAGCACCATAGCAATATTGTGCCCTGGCAAATAGTCTGTCAGCAAACCGGTGCCAAGCTTAAGGTTATTCCTGTTGATAACAACGGAGAAATCTCTATTGAAGAGTATGAGTCCCTCCTATCCGAGCGAACTAAAATCGTCTCTGCTGTCTATATCTCCAACTCACTGGGTACGATTAATCCTGTACCTCAGATGATTGAGCTAGCTCATGCGATTGGAGCTAAAGTACTGGTAGATGGCGCTCAAGCCGCTCCTCACCACAAACTAGATGTGCAGAAGTTGAATTGTGATTGGCTCGCATTTTCAGGACATAAAATGTATGGCCCCACTGGTGTTGGCATACTTTATGGCAAACGTCAGGTGCTTGAAAAAATGGATCCCTATCAGGGTGGTGGAGAAATGATCAAAGAAGTGAGTTTTGCTGGTACTTCTTATAATGATATTCCTTACAAATTTGAAGCAGGCACACCCAACATAGCCGATGTAGTTGCCTTAAAGGCTGCTATCGAGTTTATGAATGAGGTGGGTTTTGAGTTTTTGCATCATCAGGAACAAGCATTGCTTAATAAGGGCCGAGACATATTGTTTGATATCGATGGTTTTCAGCCAATAGGAAACGCCAAAGAAAAAGCGAGTGTCATTTCTTTTCTTATTGATGGTGTACATTCTTTTGATTTAGGGATGTTGCTCGACGCAAAAGGTATTGCTGTAAGAACCGGACACCATTGCACTCAGCCATTGATGGATCATTTTAAAATTGATGGAACAGTTCGTGCCTCTTTTGCTGTTTACAATACCGTAGAGGAGGTAGAACAATTTGCCGAAGCGCTTACTGATATTGTAAAGAAATTTAGAAAATGAGCATAGCCGATAAGCAGCAGGACATCATAGAAGAGTTTTCCATGCTAGATGGTGATATGGAAATGACCATCAATTACATCATGGAGCTTGGTGAGCAGTTACCTGACATGGATGCGTCTCAGAAAACAGATGACAGCATAGTCAAGGGTTGCCAATCTAAAGTATGGCTTATGGCCGCAGAACAAAATGGCCATGTGCAATTTCAAGCAGATAGTAACACAGCAGTTACGAAAGGATTAGTTAGCCTATTGGTAAGGGTATTAAATGATGAATCTCCTGATGACATCATGAATGCCGAAATTAACTTTCCAGAGCAAATAGGCATGAATCGCTTCATTGGAACACAGCGATCCAATGGATTTGCTGCAATGATCAAGCAGATGAAACTTTATGCTCTGGCTTTAAGTTCTAAATCTCAAACTGATGCATAATCATGGCAGAACAAAACACGACCAATAACGAACTTGCTCTGAAAGAAGATATCGTTAGGGCGATAAAAAATGTATTTGATCCGGAAATACCGGTGGATGTATACGAACTAGGGTTGATCTATGAGATCAATATTTTCCCAGTGAACAATGTACACGTCTTGATGACGCTTACTTCACCTGCATGTCCTTCTGCTGAAGAAATACCTGGTGAAATAGAGATGAATATCAAAGCACTGGAAAGTGTAAATGATGTAACTGTGGAGGTTACTTTTGACCCTCCATATGCTACTGACATGATGTCGGAAGAAGCTAAGCTCGAATTGGGCTTTATGTAATGAAATAAGCTCCAAAAGTCAAAAAACAAATGACAAGTGAATGCCACTATATGATTTAGAGGAACGAACTTATTTCTTTGCAAAAAGCGTTAGAGAGTTTAGTAGAAAAATTGATAAAGACATTGCCAATACCGGAGATGTTAAGCAAGTAGTCAGATGATCTACTTAAAATATTTTCAACTATTATCAAGAAAAGAAGTGGAAAGTGATGTACGATCAACAACCACTTGAGATTTGAAATTTTGTTATTTATAATTTAATAAGATATGTATCCAGAAGAACTAGTAGCCCCGATGAGAACTGAGCTCACTCAGTCAGGCTTCGACGAATTCAAAACTGCGGATCAAGTAATTGATCATTTAACCGACCACAAAGGAACGACTTTGTTGGTGATCAACTCTGTATGTGGATGTGCCGCAGGTACTGCAAGACCTGGTGTAACTACAGCACTAAACCTTAGTGCTAAAAAACCAGATCATTTGGCGACTGTGTTTGCTGGTGTAGACATGGAAGCTACGGCGAAAGCAAGAGAGTACACCCTTCCGTTCCCTCCTTCTTCTCCGGCTGTTGCACTGTTTAAAGATGGTGAATTAGTACACATGGTAGAGAGACATCATATTGAAGGAAGATCAGCAGAAATGATTGCCAATCACCTGGTAGAAGTTTTTAAAGAATTTTGTTAATTCTTATTCAATCTGATTAAGTAAAATCCCTTTCTGATTGCTCGGAAAGGGATTTTTGTTTTAATTCACCTGAAGGATACTCCCATGGTTGCTCAAAACTCATTCTTTCGGTCATTTTTACTTCCTTTCAGCCATTCATTTTTATTGGTTGTTTGCCGATGAGGAATCAACTCAGCAATTCTCACAAACATGGTAGGAAAACTCGTTATCTAAGTACATCATCCTTTATCAATTGTTAAAACATGCTTGCAAAGACTCCCAAACCACCGTATTACGCTGTAATTTTCTCTAATGTACTAACTGCCGTCGATGGTGGATATGCTGAAATGGCCGATCGCATGGTCGCACTTGCCAGCGATCAACCGGGGTTCTTAGGTTTTGAATCTGCCAGAGAAGAGATTGGCATTTCCGTTAGCTATTGGAAAGATTTGGAGTCTATTAAAAACTGGAAAGCAAACACTGAACATCAAGCAGCTCAGCAATATGGCATACAAGACTGGTATGCACATTACATCACGCGAATAGCCAAAGTTGAAAGGGAATACTCCTTTATTAAGGAAGATTAAAGGTATGCAGCCCACTACAGTTATGTAGAATACCGCTCTTGTTTTTTGCTATTGAACTGATGTGCGTTTCTAACCAATGGATCATAAAAAAACCATCCCAACAAAATTGTCGGAACGGCTTTTTCTGTGTTTGTTAGCAGTTTAGTTCCCTACTTTGAATAGTCTGTATCCTAGAGAAACCTGAAACGTTCGATTTTTTGCTGCCTCCTGAGCACCAGCCACATCATTGATGTCATTCAACCCAACAATGTATCTGGCCATAACTCTTAATCCAAAAGGAGCATCCCAACCAGCACCAAAAGCAGCACTAATGTCCGCATTTTTATAGCTGTCTTTGTCAATTGGATCTGGCTCTCCATCACCATCATAATCGGCAGTAGTTCCATCTGCGGACATCAATAGTCCAAACTGGGGTCCAGCTTGTAGGTTTAATCCCAATGGTAAATAGAGTTTGGCCATCACTGGAATGTCCAGGTAAACGAAATCTTGCTGAAAGTCCTCTTTTACATCGTTAATAGTAACATCTCCTTTCGCACCACGAGTGGAATACAGCAGTTCGGGTTGCACACCAAAACTGGCAGCTTTTACTAGTAAATAAAGCCCTCCATGGTATCCCGTTGCATTCTCAAAGTTAGCATTGGGTTCTTCAGTGTTAATGTTTGCTAGATTCAGTCCTCCTTTCAGTCCTAATTCTACTTTTGCCTGTGAGTAAGCAAATAATCCTAAGGTCATAAAGGATAGGGTAAAAAATACTTTTTTCATATTTTGTAGTTGTTTTGTGAACAGCCTATCAGGCTAATTGCTATCCTTAAAACGGACAAACCGCTTTAGTGTTATATCAAAATACTTCCATTTGATATGATATAAATCTAATTGAATTTCATCAACTCCTATTCTCCCCGGATTAGTTTTTCATCATTTGTAACACTTTAATAAAAACTACGTTTAGGAAATTAATATATTATATACAATTAGGAATTTTAATCAATGAAGGACTATCAGCTTGGTGAATTTGAAGAAATCGTATTGCTCACGGTGGCAATCCTCAATGGCGACGCTTATGGAGTATCTATCAAAAAAGAAATAGAAGATCGTCTAGAACGCAATGTAAGCGTAGGTGCACTGCAAAGTGCCCTTAGAAGAATGGAGGAAAAAGACTACTTGTCTTCAAAGTTTGGTGATGCGACAGCAAAACGTGGCGGTAAAAGAAAGCGCTATTTCGAAATCACCAATATGGGCAAGCAAGCATTGGCCTATACCAAAGACACACGCAATCAATTATGGAATGCGATCCCTGATGTAGTATTAAAGTTTTCATGGCTTTAAGTCAACCACCAAAATTAGCCAACCGCTTACTTAAAGTATTCTGTAAGCCACAATACCTGGAGGATATTCAGGGTGATTTGGAAGAAGAATTCTATGAAAAAGTGGAACTCACTTCAGGCCCATTATCTCCCCTACTTTGGTATTGGTGGCAAATTATCAAGCTTTTTAGATCTGGCATCATTCGCCAATTCAAACCAATCGACTCAACTCAAAAGGAAATAAACATGTTCAAAAACTACTTTCAAATCGGACTAAGGAATTTATGGAAGTACAAATTGGGTACCATTATCAATGTACTTGGGCTTTCTACTGGTATTGCAGCTTTTGTGCTCATTGCGCTATTCATCCGTGATGAATTATCGTATGATCAGCATCATGAAAAAAGCAATCAGATTTATCGTCTTACTGTTAAAAACTTCAATGTAGATGGTAGCATGAGCCGTCAATGGGCTTTCGCTTCGGCAGGACATGCTGAACGGTTCAAGTCTGATTTTCCTGAAGTCGCTAAAGCCGTCCGATTCTACCCATGGGCATTTCCAGACGTTTATGTGGATGGTCGTAAGTTTCAAAGCGAGCAAGTGGTATTTGCAGACTCGGATGTATTCGACATTTTCACTTTACCGTTCCTGCAAGGAAGCCCTCAAACGGCTTTTAATACCGAGCAATCGCTAGTCCTAACAAGGACATCAGCTATCCGCCTATTTGGAAATGACTGGATCAAAGAAGACATTATTGGGAGACGAGTCACTCTGGAACGTAGCGGAATGAAAGCACCATTTACCATCTCTGGTGTTATGGAAGATATGCCTGAGCATCAGCACTTTCATTTTGAATATTTAGCGCCTATTCGGTTTATTGAACAGGTATTTGGTGAAAGTGCCATGGACAATGTGACCGGTAATTACAACTGGCTGACCTATTTACTCCTTCAAGAAGGTGCCAACCCGAAAGATGTTGAAAACCAAAAAGATTCTTTTTTTGATAAATATGTAGGTCAATATTCCAATGGCACCGACGCAAAAGACTATTATGGATTTGAACTTCAGCCACTGACCAGTATCCACCTCCACTCTGACCTGGAGGGAGAAATTGAAACCAATGGCAGCATCCAACAAGTCTATATTTTCGGTATTGTAGGTTTGCTTTTACTTATAGTCGCTTGCATTAATTATATGAACCTGGCCACATCCCACTTCTCCAGACGAATGAAAGAAGTAGGAGTGAGAAAGGTACTCGGCGCGATGCGCTCCACATTGGTTAAGCAGTTTCTCACCGAAAGTTTTCTTGTAAATATCATTGCATTTCCATTCGCTATCTTATTCATCGAATTGGCTCTTCCCTATCTCAATGATTTTATGAATAAAGACATTAGTCTAAACATCTTAACGGACTGGGACATATTATGTGCTCTAGCAGGTTTATTACTAATGGTGGCCGTGTTTTCCGGGCTTTATCCATCTCTTTTCTTATCTAAAATTGACCTCACGCGTGCCCTTAAAGGCGAGTCTGCGATTAATAGTAACAAATGGAATTTTAGAAACTGGCTCGTTACCTTCCAGTATGCTGTAACCATTGCACTGATCTTTTCTCTGGCCGTAATTGAAGGTCAGCTTTATTTCATAAGAAACAGCGATCCCGGATACAAAAAAGAACAAATCGTCAACGTTCGGTTGACTCGAAATATTAAGAGTCTAGATGCTTTTAAAAACGAATTATTAAATCACCCTAACATCATCAAGGCAGCTTATGCTTCCAGAATCCCAACCGGCAGATTAGCAGACAGCTGGGGTGCATCCTATCAGGACGGTGACTCCACCGTATCTGTAGACTTCAGACTACCTTTCATATGGACCGATGAAGACTTTCTTGAGACATTTGAAATTGAGTTAATAGCAGGAGAGAACTTTACAGCTAGTCAGGACATGACAACAGACTCTGTTGGTTATTACATCATCAACAGAACTGGAGCGAAAGCTCTGGGATACAACAATCCACGAGAAGTGGTTGGCAAGAAACTATCCTATGGACCATACAATGATGTGACCTTTAAATCGGGACGTATATTAGGAGTAGCAGAAGACTTTCACTTCGAATCTTTGCACACAAGCATAGCTCCGATGCTCATGTTAAAAGGGGGTACTCCCAGAAGAATCAGCTTAAAAATATCAGGTGACCAGGTGCAAAAATCGCTCACACATATAGAATCGGTCTGGAACCAGTTTGATCCTGAAAACCCTGTGTCATACGCGTTTCTGGATGAGCAGTTTGACAATCAGTATCAATCAGAAATGCGTCTTAGCACGATGATTAAATTTTTCACAGGCATCGCCATCATGATTGGATGCTTGGGTCTTATTGGAATGGTAGGCTTTATAATTGAAACCAGAAGCAAAGAAATTGGGATTCGCAAAGTGCTAGGGGCTTCTTCTATGAGTATAGCAGCAACCATCGGTAACCGGTTTGTTATTCTCATAGGGATTGCTAGTCTGGTAGCTTTACCAATCGCTTTTTACCTGATATCTGGCTGGCTTAATGAGTTTGTGTACCGAACAGACATCTCTATATTTATGATTTTTATTCCTAGTTTAAGTGTTTTGGCAATTACCGTTCTTAGTGTTGGATTCCAAACGGTCAAAGCTTCATTGGTCAACCCGTCTGAGATTCTGAAAGATGAGTAACTAGACTAACTAACTGATCGGCACGTTAAAACTAACTTCTAATCCACCTGAATTGGGGTGATGGTACTGAATCGTCCCCCCAATTTTACTAACTCGATTCCGAATGGTATACGTGCCGATCCCTATGGTGTTTTTCTCCTGCAGACCGATTCCATTATCACGGACCGTAACGAAGATGTCGTCCCCTATTTCCTCCACAGCAATAGACGCAAATGTAGCCTTTGAATGTTTGAGGATATTGGTTGTTAGCTCCTGAACTACTCTGTAAATATTGGTCTTTACCTCCTGAGAAATATCTTCCTCCTGCTGCAAGTGTACTCCCACTCGTATATCGATCGATGTTAAATTTACCAGCTGTTGCTCCAGGCGGTTGAGTAATTCCGACAGTGACATACTGCTCACATCCGCACTTAGCAGGTTATGAGATACCATGCGAGTATCATTGGTGATTTTCTTAATTAAATGTATCAGGGTCTGAATACGCTCATTGAGAAGATATGGTTGATCGAGGACCTCTTCCAAACTCTCTGCATGAATTCCACAAGCCACCATTTCCTGAACGATCCCATCGTGAATCTCCGATGCTATCTTATTCTTTTGTATTTCCTGAGCTTGAATAGAACCTTCAAGCACACGTTGTTCCATGTCTTTTTTAGACGAAATGTCTTCTACTAATACTAAAATCGTGGTTGGTTCCTCACCCTCCTTCCACAAGGGTGTTACCGTCACATTTACATAGACCGAGCCACCATTTTTCGCTACGTATCTTTTTTCTACATTGAATTCTCTTATTTGCCCTTTGAGCATTTTATACCGCGTTTCGCGAGTGAATTCCACGTCATCGGGATGTGTTATCTGTGTAAACGTTAGTTGTGTAAGCTCGGATTTATTGTACCCCAATATTTCACATAATCGTTTATTTACATTTAGAAACCTTGTGGTTTTCGGATCTACATGGGCAACTCCTACTGAGGCGTGTTCAAAGAACGATCGGTACTTGCGTTCACTAACTTGTAAATCATGATGATGAATGTCTAATTGGGCTTGTAACTCTATGGGTTTCTTAAGAATTTCCGTAACGAAAAACCCAGCTACCAATGCCAATAATAGACTAAGTACACCCATTGGGATTGCAGCATATAGGTTGTCATTTGGATTTTTAAATCCCAAATAAATATTCCAATCCCCTTCCTCAACCAAAATCTTTCTTGAATCTTTTCGGGGAAATCCCTCCTCCCTGGGTAGAAAGAATTCCTCTTTTCCAGAATTGGGATTTACCTTGGATAGCTGAACGACCAGATCACCCTCTGTAATTTCATTTACTCCTAATGAATTAAGAAACCTGTCCGTATCAATAATTACTGCAGAAAACCCCCAAAATTGGTTGTGTATATAAACAGGTAGTCTTCCGATTATAGCATTTCCACCTTGTCTCAAGGGAATCGGCCCAGCAAAATACATTTGCCTCTTTTCTATTGCCTTGTTTGCCTCTTTATTGCGTGAGGAGTCTTCTAATATGTTGTAACCAATTACCGACTCATTACCCTCCTTAGGATATACATACTCAATAACTCCTCCCGGAACCAATTCTAATATATCAAAATGATTACTCGCCATGAGTTGCCGAGAAACGCTATCAAAGTCCTGAGAATGCCCTTCATCAGTGATGGTGTAGGCGAGCATAAGGGCGGCTGATCGGCAATGGCTCAGGTATTGCTCTAGATTTGATTCCAGTATTTTCGCATAATTGGATAGTTTGACCCGATGGGATTCCTCGCTGACCTGATAGTTCAGGTACGTGGTGTTAGCACCAATAAGAGTCAACAATAAGGCCGTTAACAGACCTACCATCCCTGGTCTGCCGAATAAGGTAGATTTAGGATCCAAGGGATTATAATAAGTTAATTGAAGACTTGTGATTCACCCACGGAATATAAGAAATAAGTGATTAAAGAAAATCCAGGAATGTATAAGCAGGAATATTTTCATGTGAGCAGGAAAAAAGAAAGCGTTCCCACTCCTGAGAACGCTTCAGCTTACCTTTCAATGTTTTGAACCTAACCTAATCCAGAAAGGTAAGCAACTCCACTATGAAAAAACTCAAGTCAAAGATGTACAAGATTGCATTACCCACCTATTTATAATCGTTGACTGGTCAAAATCTCACGATGAACAGGAAAATTATCAAGTTAAGTGAATTAAAAACTATTAAACGTTTATCATCAGCTCGAAACTTGACGAGCTATGATTCGCGTATTTCCATTTTTCATTTATCTTGGCAAGACAAACTAAAACTGTATAATATGCTTTGGGGGATCGATTTAGGAGGAACAAAGATTGAGTGTGTGGTATTAAATGAGAACCATATGGTCCTCGCACGTGAGCGAATTCCTACTGAGGCATCGAAAGGGATGGCTCATATCATCTCTCAAATCCAAAAGCTGCTAAGTATTTTATCCAAAGAAGTTGGTGAGAAACCTACGAAGCTAGGAATAGGAACTCCAGGATCAGTAGATCCTTCAACAGGCCTACTTAAGGGTAGTAACTCACAAGCGATCAACAACCAACCTTTCCACAATGAATTAGAAAAGGTTTTAGGAATCCCTGTAAAAATCGCCAATGATGCCAACTGCTTTGCTCTGGCTGAAGCTACTATGGGAGCGGTTCTGGATATACAACCTGAGGCTCAAGTGGTCTTTGGTGTCATCATGGGCACCGGCTGTGGAGGTGGGATAGTCATTGATGGTAAAGCACTCAACGGTCGCCATGGCATCACCGGAGAATGGGGACACACTTTACTTGATGAAAGTGGTGGCCCATGCTATTGTGGTAAAGTTGGGTGTACAGAGACCATCATCGCCGGACCATCTCTGGAGCGATTTTACTTTGAGGAAACAGGCAATAAACGTTCTTTAAAGGATATTTACGCCGATTACAAAGCCGGAAATGATCCAGCTGCCACTAAAACAATTGATCGTTTGATTCACTTCTTTGGTTTTGGGTTATCCAATGTCATTAATACGCTGGATCCGGACGTGATTGTGCTCGGTGGTGGAGTGAGCAATCTGGACGTCCTCTATAAAGAGGGAGTGGAATCAGTCAGAAAAAATGTGTTTAACCCGACATTCACCACACCTATTATCCAACCCAAACTGGGTGATAGCGCTGGCGTGTTCGGAGCTGCGTTGCTCTAATTACTTTGGATCATTTACAACGATTGCTAATTTCTTTTGGTCACGACTAACAGCCATCCTCGTAATGCCTGTCAGCTCCCAGTCACTGAGATCAACCACTTGCTTCCATCCTTCAACAGCAGTCCAACTGTATAGGGTCGAACCTTTACCCATCAACAAGGTATTCTCATCATACCAACACATATCTTCCACTTCCGGCTGAGTGGTCGTCAAATCCACCGCTGCGTCTGTCTTAGGATTGTATTGACGGATGACCCATTGGTCATCCATTTTCTTGACATAAGATAGCAACGAAGTATTCGGAATAATGTGAAGTGATCTACCAATATCTTCGGCGATGATTTCTGACCGCAAAGAGGACAGCTTAATCCACTGAAGCGTCGGGTGTGGGCCAAGTACAAATGCAAACAACTCATCTTCATTCAACCAGGTGTGATACCCTATTTTTAAAAATGGCACCAATTCTTCCCCTTTTCCGGCTTTTGCCAGTGGATATTTCCACAGCAGCTGCCGCCCATTTTGCTCTAGTGTAATGGTGCTAAGGGATTCGCCAGATGGCATCTGAGTAGGCGAATACTCCCCCGCAGGCGTCTCTGTGAGATATATCCGCTGACCGCTAATGATATCATACTTCATTAAATCCGTATTTCCTTTTCGGAATGAGGTATAAAGCAACTCACCATTTGCGGTGAATGAAGGCTGATTATCATAACCTTCATTAGCTGAGACATTTACCGGATTAGAAAGGGTGAGATCATCGGAAATATCAAACAAAAAAACTTCTGTTGATGGTTGGGCTTCGGCCAATAATGTAAATAGGAATAACCAGGTTGCGATCAGTTGTTTATGCATATAGCAAGAAACAACTTTTTCAGAAAACGACAAACTCAAAATCCGCAAGCGGAAACCACGTTCATGATTTGTGCCTGAATGAGGTGGTTAATATCCGGTTCGGCTACCATAAACCCACGAGCTACCATCATCAACCCTGCGATGAGCGCTATAGGTGTGGTGAGGTTATTGACTTTTTTGAAAAGGCCTTTGTACGATCCCGCACCGAACTTAACCAATGCTAGCAATGGGATGGTACCCATCCCAAATAAGAACATATACTGTACTCCTTGAAGTATTGAATGAGACACCATCGCTCCTGCTGCAGCCAAATAAACCAACCCACATGGTAAAAAACCATTTAGTACCCCTCCAAACATCCATCTGGCCCTACCTCCAAACTGTTTAGTTAGACTAGATTTGATTATCTGATAAAACCTGGAGTGATAATACCAGCCTTCGAAGCGATTTCGAACTTTCGGAAAGGCGAAAACAGCAATAATAACCACCCCCAGAATGAGGGAGAAATACCGCTGCATAGCGAAAAAACCAACCGAGCTACTAATTAGCCCGAACAGCACCCCTAAAAGTGCGTAAACACCCAGACGCCCCAGGTGATATAAAAAAAAGGAGGTAACTGCCTTTCTACCTCGATTTGGAGTAAATGACAGCATCAATGGACTACACATTCCCACACAGTGAAGACTACCAAATAACCCGATGAGAAAGGCGCTGATCATTTTAGAAACATCTCTTTTTCCTGATAATACTGCTTCTCCCCCACTTTCCAGCTTACCTGAACCTTATATCGTCCTTTGGCTAAATCAGCCTTATCAAAAACTTGTTGGTTCCCGACTACCTTGAGTGGATATTCCTTATCAAATAAGGCCTTGGATGGATAGTAAAACTTAATCTCTCCGTTCGCTTCCGCAAGTGTCTCAGGAAATACCACCACTACCTGAGAGTCATTTTGATTAAATGCCAGCTCCTCGCCTAAGGCCTTTAAGTTGGCTTTACTATCAATTCGTTCCTGATAATTCAGTTCATCCTGATAGTATGTCTCGGATACCAGATCAAAATCTTCCTGAAAGGCCTTCACCACTATGGTGACTACAAATGAGCAGAACAATACAAATGCAACAACAATGCCATGTCCCCAATTGAATTTCATAGTGTTTTCTTTTTTATCTTTTTAAATAACCTCCGAAGCTACCGGGAGAACCTACCAGCAGTTATAAGCCCAGGTCATCGCTCCGAAGGTTTTTCTTATATAGCCGGCCCTAAAAACCTTGTTTTGACCGTTTCGATGAGTTCTCCATTTGAATAAACTCCTATCTCAATATCGGTACTCATTTTTTCCAGTTGATTAGGGTCCAATACCACAAAAAAGGCTCCTTCGCCAAGTCCTTGTTTTTGCAATTGTAGGTTATCACCAACCATTTCCAACTGACCCGCTACATTCTCCAACCTCAATTCAATCGGTATGCTTTCACTGGTCTTATTGATCATTTTTAGCTGATACAAGTTGGTAATAGTCCCATCTGGCCGCTCCTGATACATCATACCCGGAGTACGTAAAATGGTCGTTTCCACATCGGATCTCAATGTCAGTAGTGTGATCAACACTCCGATAAGCACAAACAACACCGCCGTATATGCCTTCATTCGTCCAGTAAATCGCCATTCCTTACCTTCAGCAATATTCTCCTCCGAAGCATATCGGACCAGTCCTCTTGGCTTATCAATTTTGTCCATGATGGAATCACAAGCATCCATACAGGCTGTACAGTTGATACATTCCAATTGGGTGCCATTCCGAATATCTATTCCTGTGGGGCATACATAGACACATTGATTACAATCAATACAATCACCTAACCCCTTTTCTTCACGATCTTCATTTTTTCGCAACTTACCTCGTGTTTCACCTCTCACATTGTCATATGCCACCACGATACTTTGTCTATCCAGGAGCACTCCCTGTAATCGTCCATAAGGGCAAATAGTTGTACACACCTGCTCTCGCAATCTGCTAAACACACCATAGAATAAGCCTGTAAATACCACTATCGCCACAAATGTCCATGGCTCTGCTTCAGGTCCGCTTGCGATCATGGTCCATAAGTCCTCCACTCCTACAATGTAAGCCACGAAGGTGTGCATGATCACAGCAGAAATCAGAATAAAAATGAAATGCTTGGCAGACTTCTTGAGAACTTTCTCCCCGTTCCACTCCTGTTTTTCTAGCTTTTTCTGCTTCATGTAATCGCCTTCGATCCAATACTCTACGCGACGAAAAACATGCTCCATAAAGATGGTTTGAGGGCAAATCCATCCACAGAAAATCCGACCATAAACCACGGTAAACAAAATGATGAAAACCAGCATGGTAATCATGCCAATCACTGCCAGGTGAAAATCCTGTGGCCAAAAAACTTGCCCAAAGATGACAAACTGCCGTTCTATCACATCAAACAACAGCAAGGGCTCTCCACCGATTTTGATAAAAGGCCCTGTGAGGAGAATAGCCAGTAACAGGTAACTCACCAATTGTCTCCAGTTGGTGAATCTACCCTTAGGTTTTTTTGGATAAACCCATACGCGCTTTCCCGATTCGTCTACAGTAGATATATGATCTCTATAAGACTCTTCTTCCTTATGATCATAAATGTCTGTGATGGTAGGTTCTTGCATTATGATTGGTTATTTACATGCCAGCTTCCACAAGCTGACCGTCTTCTTCTGTTGCTTCCTCAGCAGCCTCCTCTCTTTCAAAAAGCTCACCTTGAGGCTCTTTCTGATTTACCGGATCTGTTCCTTCTAACGTATAGATATAGCTTGAAACCTGCTGCATCTCAGCCGGTGAAAGTTGAGCTTCCCACGGGATCATTCCTTTAGATGGCACTCCATACTTCACTGTTTTAAAAATGGATGGCATATCACCACCATGAATCCAGTATTTATCTGTGAGGTTTGGTCCTACACCACCTTCACCGTTTTGTCCGTGACACGCAGAACATTTAGATATAAAGATCTCCTGACCCGCCAACAGGTCTACCTCATCATTGGTAAATGTGACAGAGGTTTCGTCAATAAGGTTATCTAAGGATGCTAGATAAGCTTGCACTTCAGCTTCTGCCTCTTCCATTTGCGCTACATATTCATCTTCCTGCAGTTTACCCGTTTCGAATACGTGATAATGAAGCAAGTAAGCGACTGAGAAAATGATGGAGATATAAAAACCCCATAGCCACCATGGTGGTAGCCGATTATCAAGCTCCCGAATACCATCGTATGAGTGATCTGTGAGTACTGTTTCTTCCTGAGAAACAGGTACCGAGTCATTGAGCCTATTCCAGAGTCTTCTCCAGAAACCAACTCCTTCTTCTCCAGGTTGTACAGAGATTATACTGCTCTCTTCCTCTACAGATATTCGGCCTCTTGCCATTGCTTTCATCGCCAATAGCGCTGTGATCAGAGCTACTAAAGCCAACACGGCAACAATCGCTGCTACTCCAACGACAATTTCTAACTGGTATTTGGCATATATAGATTGCAAATCTGATCCCTCCTGGGCAAAGGTCAACCCCGGCAATACAAGGATCAATGATGATGTAACTAGCTTAGGTAAGTTCATGATTGTCAGCGTTTGAGTCTAAAGGAATTCTTGAGATTTTATCAATTTGCTTCTTATCAGCCCGGGCTATGTAGACGAACAGACCAACAAAGAAAGCGAAGAAAATGACCAGTGAAATGAGTGGGAATACTTCGATTCCCACTATGCTTTCCATATGATGTTTTACAAATTTGAGCATGCTTTCTTAGTTTTCAGGTTCTACTTTTTTGATATCTGTTCCTAATCGCTGGAGGTAAGCAATCACCGCAATGATTTCTTTATCAGGCACCACCTTGATACCTTGCGTTTCCAGATCAAAAGCAATTAGAGCGGCCTGTTTTTCTGCATCTGCTACGGCCTCCTTGGCATAACCTTCTTTATAAGGAACACCCAAAGTTTGCATGGCTTCTATCTTGGCAGGTGTCATCTCCTTGTCCCAGTTCTGTTCAAATAACCACGGATACGGAGGCATGATCGAGCCAGGTGACATACTCGTTGGGTCCAGCATGTGGTAGTAATGCCAGCTGTGCGGATATTTTCCACCTACCCTTAGCAGGTCTGGACCTGTTCGCTTAGATCCCCATTGGAATGGATGATCATACACAAACTCCCCAGCCTTGGCATATTCACCATATCGCTCGGTTTCAGAACGGAACGGGCGGACCATCTGCGAGTGACAGGTATAACATCCCTCGCGTACATATATATCTCGCCCATTGAGCTCCAGCGGCGTGTAAGGTTCCACACTGGAGATGGTTGGCACATTTGACTTCACCAGGAAGGTCGGCACAATCTCAATCACTCCACCAATTGCTACAGCAACTAAACTCCAAATCAGTAGATTAAATGGACGCCATTCGAAAATCCTTCTATGCCAATGCTCGGAAGGTGACGGCTTGTACTCTTTAGCCAGAGGTGCAGCTTCAGCTTTTGTCTCTTTGATGAAACTGCCTGAGTTGGCTGTTTTTACCAGATTGTAAATCATGATGAAGACACCAGTTAAGTACAACGCTCCACCAAATGCTCTCAACTGGTACATTGGCATTATTTGCGTGACCGTTTCAAGGAAGTTACTGTAGACAAGTGTTCCTTCTGGAGCAAACTGCTTCCACATCAAGCTTTGAACAAATCCTGCCCAGTACATAGGAACAGCATAAAAAACGATTCCAAGTGTCCCTATCCAGAAGTGAATATTAGCCAGCTTTTTAGAGAATAGTTCTGTTCCATAAAGTCTCGGAATCAAGTAATACAACATCGCGAATGTCAGGAACCCATTCCACCCTAAACCTCCTACGTGCACATGCGCCACGATCCAATCCGTAAAGTGTGCAATGGCATTGAAGTTTTTCAATGAAAGCAATGGTCCTTCGAAAGTGGCCATACCGTAACATGTCACGGCTACCACCATAAACTTTAAAATAGGATCTTCACGTACTCTGTCCCAGGCACCTCGCAGCGTCAATAAACCATTGAGCATTCCTCCCCAGGATGGAGCGATCAACATAATGGAAAAGACTGTACCTAAAGACTGTGCCCAGTTTGGCAGAGAGTTATAGAGTAAATGGTGCGGGCCTGCCCAGATGTAAATAAAGATCAGTGCCCAAAAGTGAATAATTGATAATCTGTAGGAATAAACCGGTCGGTTCGCTGCTTTTGGGATGAAGTAATACATCAGACCTAAATACGGAGTAGTTAAGAAAAATGCTACAGCATTGTGACCGTACCACCACTGCACTAAAGCATCCTGTACGCCTGCATACCAGGAGTAACTCTTCATAAATGAGATTGGCAATTCAAATGAGTTGACAATGTGCAGCATCGCAACTGTCACGAATGTGGCGATAAAGAACCAGATGGCCACATACAAATGGCGCTCTCTTCTTTTGACAATTGTGCCAAACATGTTGATTCCAAACACCACCCAGATTAAAGCAATAGCAATATCTATTGGCCATTCCAGCTCGGCATACTCCTTACCGGAAGTTAGTCCCAGCGGAAGGGTGATTGCAGCGGATAAAATAATTAATTGCCAACCCCAGAAATGAATCTTGCTGAGCAGATCGCTAAACATCCGTGCTTTACAAAGGCGCTGAAGGGAATAGTAAACCCCGGCAAAAATACCATTACCCACAAATGCGAAGATCACCGCATTGGTATGAAGTGGCCTGATTCGCCCAAAAGTGGTGTACTGAATGCCAAAATTTAAATCTGGCCAAAAAAACTGGCAGGCCACCAATAGCCCTACCGACATCCCAATCACACCAAAAATGGTGGTGGCAACCAGGAAATTACGTACGATCGAATTGTCGTAGTAAAATGTGTCAAGAGC
>JAMWZA010000090.1 GCA_024305105.1 Marinoscillum sp. | reverse complement strand
CATGATAGAGTTTATAAGGGATTATCGCTTAAAACTGGCCGCCAATCTGATCAAAGAACACAAATTATCCGTCTCAGATACAGCATTTAAAGTTGGATTTTCAGACACAAAGTACTTTAGTAAGATGTTCAAGAAGAAATTCGGAATGAATCCCTCAAAATATGCTAATTAGGTATGTCAATTTCATCACAAATGGTTGACTCACCCACCTACCTTATAAGATAAGTCATTGATTATCTGATAATAGCGACTTTATCTCCCACATTAGACCGAATTGTCAGAGGCGAATGATGGATCAATTAAAAATATTTGGACTGTAAAACTTAAAAATCAATCCAAATGAAAATGAATGCAAAACTTTTATTTCTGGCGATAATTGCCATCGGCTCTACGCTACTTATAGGTTGTGGTGACGATAGCCCAGAACCAAATGAGGAATTTGACATCCCATCTATCGTGATATCAAGTCCTGATGTATCAGAAGCTGTGGCAGCAATTGAAGGCGAATCCATAACTTTCGAGTTCGCTCTTACTGCAGAAGCCGGCCTCAGCAGCCTGAAAATGGATGGTACGAACATCGAGACATTCGATGGAACGGAAACCTCCGCCAATGTTACTCATGTTTATACTCCCGCAAATGATGGACAGGTTACGATCGAATTCACTGTAGAAGACTTAGAATCTCAAGTGGCTTCTGTATCTGTCACGCTGGATGTTCAGAAAGGGCAATACATGATTGTTGATTTTAGTGGCTCCAGCAGTGGATCGTCAACAAAAAACTTCAAAGATTGGGATACGAGAACAGTTTATACATTTGATGTGACCGGAAGTATTACTAACTCCGCTACTGTTGAAGTAATTGCTTCACAAGCTGCTCTTAGCTTTGATGCAGCAGATCCTGCCGAAGGAGACTTGACAGCTCTAAAAATTGTGAAAACTCCAGATCTTGCGATCGAAGGTAATTCTAATTGGGGTGGATGGGCACACTTAGTGGTTGACTTGGGCTCAAACTTAGCCAGTGAAGAAGTTGATGCACTACCAACTTGGGACATTGAAAACTCCAAGCAAGTGGATGGCACCAAAATTCTTCAAGTTGATGCTTACTATGATGATACAGTTGATCCTGACTTCAAGTGGGATGACCTTTTAAATGTTGATACGGAACCTTGGGGCTCTGACCCAACTTTGGGTTATAAAATTCAATTGACACTTGGAAAATATGGTAGCGCAGAAGATGGTCTTTTAGGATATGGCGGACATAATGGTCAGGGATATCACATCACTTATAGTGCATATGTAAACAAACCGAATGAGTGGGTTACTCTAACATTTTTTGTTGAACCAACCCAGGCATCCAACTTCTATCCTACCAATGAAGATGCTGTGCCTTCTTCTGAAATTGATGCCTTGCTGATTACACCGGCAGGTGGCTACGAGGCAAACGATTCAAACCCACTTTATCTTAGAAATCTAAGGATAATTGACGCTGAATAGATCGACCAATAGATCAAGGGGTATCATTACCCCTTGATTATTTTTTTAAACTAATCAACTACAATTCATCCCGAGGAAAGCTCAAGGGAAAACCCATCTATTCATTTAATTATTCCATAGCTATGAAAATTTTAAGATTAAAACTCTTCACAGTTTCTCTTTTACTGCTCATACTGTTCTTCTTCATCCTAATTATTATTTAATGAGAATTCAAACTTTTAAGCTCGTAAAAACTACAATTCTAGTCCTAGGTCTTATTTTCTCAGTAATGAGTTATGGTCAAGGTGAAACCAGGAGAATATCTGGAACAGTGACAGATTCGGAAAATGGAGAACCTTTGATAGGTGTCACCATTGTTTTAAAATCAAACCCTTCCACTGGCACTGTCACAGATATTGACGGAAATTATTCTCTACAGGTCCCTGACAACAATCAAGAAGTTCTTACTTATTCATACATCGGTTATAATACTGAGGAAGTTACAATTGGTTCATCATCTAATATTGATATTTCGCTTGAATTAGATTTTCAGTCATTGGATGAAGTAGTGGTTGTAGGATATGGTACAGTCAAAAAAAGTGATTTGACTGGGTCTGTGGCCTCCGTCAAGGCTGAAGAATTTAATCCTGGACCCGTCGTTTCAGTAAGCAGCCATTTGCAAAATACCGCCCCTGGGGTTGTAATGACTCAAACAAGCGCACAACCAGGAGGTAATTTCAGTGTACAGGTAAGAGGTCAAACCTCTTTGCTTGGCAGTAATGAACCCCTTTATGTCATCGACGGTTTGCCAATATCCAACGACAATGTCACACCAGGCTCAAGTGCACTAGTTAGATATTCACCAAGCAAAAACCCCTTAAATGGGATTAACCCTAATGACATCCTTTCAATAGAAGTTCTAAAAGATGCCTCCGCTGCTGCAATCTATGGTGCTAGGGGAGCCAATGGAGTAGTTATAATTACAACTAAATCCGGTTCAGAAAGAACACAGGTGAACTTTACTTCATCACTGAGTATTCAGGAAATATCAAACCAATATGAATTCCTCACAGGAAGCGAGTATGCACAGGTCACAAATGAATGGTCTGAATTCTTGGGGTTAGAACCGGTCTTCTCCCCTGCCGAAGTAAGAAACCCTGCGGCTAATACAAATTGGCTAGAGGAAGTATCCAGAGATAATGGCACCATTCAACAATATCAACTCTCTGCAAGTGGCAAAAGTGGAGACTTGAATTACTACCTATCTGGCAACTACTATGAGCATAATGGTCTGATAAAGAATACTGACCTCTCCAGGTTCACTGGAAGGGTTAATCTCAATGCACAAATTAGTGATATGGTTAAAGTTGGAACCAACTTAACATTGAGTCAAACAGATAACTCCAATGTACATTTTGGTGACAATGCAGGTGGAGGAAATTTTAATGGAATATTTACCTACAGAGACAGCTGGCCCTCAAATGTTCCCGTTTATAATAATGATGGATCTTATTCTAAACATCCCGTAGTTCCAGAGCTAAACCCAAATCCAGTGTCCTTATTGGACATTTCTGACAATAGTAGAGACACCCGAATACTTGGATCATTATTTACTGATTTTTCCCTAACAAACGAACTCAGTGCCAAAGTCAGGTTCGGATTTGATTATATGGACAGTGATCGTGGAGGATATGTTCCTACCTCAGTTTTAACTGGTGCGCAGGTTGGTGGCGATGGTGAGCTTAGTTCTAACCAAAACCAGAACATTCTTTCAGAATTGACCTTTAATTACTCCAAACAGCTTGGAAATAAGCACCGAATATCTGCACTTGCTGGCTACACCTACCAGACATTCCAAAGTGAAGGCTATAATGTTCACGGTCAAAACTTCTCGTCAGAAACAACAAACATCAATGACATGAGTGGCGCCAGTGTGCTCTTACCTGGCTATTCATATAAGCAAAGATCTAAACTGATATCTTACATCAGCAGATTAAATTATGATTTTGATGACAGGTATGTGCTTACCGCCACAATGCGTGCTGACGGCTCTACTAAATTTGGAGCAAAAAATAAATGGGGATTCTTTCCCTCCGGAGCCCTAGCCTGGAAAATACACAATGAAGCATTCTTCTCTTCCAGTTTCATTGAAGAGTTAAAAATGAGGTTGAGCTATGGTCAAACCGGGAACCAGGAAATTGGGAATAAACTATCTCAGGCTTTGTATGGTTCTACTCGGCCATTCATTCTGGGGTCTGGTGAACAAATCGCTATAGGCTTAGCTCCTGTCAGACCAGAAAATGATAACCTGAAATGGGAGACTACTACTCAATACAATGTAGGCTTTGATATATCATTCTGGAGTGGCCGAATTCAAGCATCAATAGATGCTTACCGGAAAATTACCACAGATGTCCTTCTAAATTTCACATTAGACCCTACTAGTGGTTTTGAAACCATTACAGCAAATGCTGGAGCACTTCAAAATCATGGTGCTGAATTACAGCTAAAAGCAATAAATACTTTTGGAGGCTTCAAATGGACTTCAGGTTTCAATGTGGCATACAATGAAAATAGATGGAAAGATCGTGCAGGTCTCCCATATGCAAATTATGAAATTGAAAAAGGCCCCGTCCAGGGAATCTACTCTTATGTAGTTGATGGAATTTGGCAATCGGGAGATGACATAGCAAATAGTGCCCAGCCTTCCTCACAACCAGGTCAATTCAGGTTTGCCGATTTGGACGATGATGGAAGAGTCACCGGTGATGATAGAGAATTAATTGGTCAGGGTGTGCCCGATTTGACATATGGCATAAACAACCGCTTGTCTTGGAGAAATTTAGAGTTGTCTTGCTTCTTACAAGGAGTATATGGAGTGACGAAATTCAATTACGACCGGGCATCACTCAATAATGTAAATGATATTCTATTTGGTAGAAATAAATCCCGACAAGTTCTAAGCAGGTGGACTCCTAATAACCCATCCAATACAATACCTTCAGGTATTGTAAATACGGTTGGTGATGATTTTCGTAACTCACAGTATTATGAAAACGCATCATTTCTTCGAATGAGAAATATTACACTTAGTTACTCTCCATCTATCGAAAAGCTATTTTCTTCCTTCAGGATATATGTGGATGTTCAGAACGCGTTCACTGTGACCGAATGGACCGGAATAGATCCTGAAACCGGCAATGATTACCCGAATGCAAGGACTTACACTCTGGGTTTTGATGTTACATTCTAATAATGAAAAGATTATGATCAGGTTTAAAAATATTCTAACTATTATCACCTTCTTACTTCTGATTTCCTGCGATCAATCTCTGGAAGAGGACGTATTTGATGAGGTTTCTTCAGCTAATTTTTTTCAGTCCGACCAGGATGCAATAACTGCGGTAAACTCACTCTACGTAAAGCTCAGAGGCGCAGGAGTCCGCACGACTTCTGATGGCCAGGCTTGGGGACTCTTCGCTCAGGGCGAATCCATCTTTAGAGTGAATCAGGATGTTACGGATGAAACTTGGACCACCTGGGCAAAGCTCTTTCCAAGCGGCTCATCAGGCGTTCTGGAGAGCTTTAACTTTACTCCTTTCAATGCTGGTGGCGGCATATACTATATGTACAGAGATTTATATGAGGGTGTAAGCATTGCAAATAACATAATCGCTAATCTTGAAGATAACAGTGCTGTTTCGGCTTCTGTCAAAAATCAAGTGCTTGGGCAGGCCTTATTTGCTAGAGGATTATTTTACTACCATCTAAATAGCCTTTACGGTGAGGTTCCATTAATTCTTGAACCGGTTGCAAACCCATTTGACACTCCGTTTCAAGCCTCAGAAGAAGAGTTGGTAATTTCGATCTCTTCTGATCTGGAACAGGCCGGTCAATTGTTACCCGTATCCTACCCTTCCAATGAGTATGGAAGATTCACAAAAGGGGCAGCTTATGCTTTATTATCGAGATTCTACCTCAATAAGAAAATGTGGCAGGAATCAGCAGATGCTGCTAACCAAATCATAGACGATTATAGCTTATCACCAGATTATGCCTCTATTTTTGCTCCTGATAACAATGGAAATCCTGAAATACTTTTTTCAGTTCTCTCGATAGCTCAGGCTGGATTAGGAAATGCCTACTTGGCAGCCTCAGCGGAGCCTGATCAGGTTGCGGCTTCCTGGGGAGGCGACAGAGTGCATCAGGAGTTTTATCATTCATTTGATCCAGCAGACATCCGCAGACAACTACTAGTAAAAACATATACTTCCATTTTTGATGATTCCGAAATAACACTTGATGATGAAGATGGAGCAGTTATTCTGAAATATGCCGAAGATGAAGATCATGTTGGGCCATGGGCAAGCAACGACATTGTAGTCCTCAGATATGCAAGTGTAATCTTAGATCTCGCCGAGGCTCTTAATGAAATAAACGGTCCAAATCAAGAATCTATTGATCAAATCAACAGGCTTAGGGCAAGGGCATTTCCAGGAGATCCAACTAAACTTCTAAACTTGACAGACTTTTCTTCAAAAGAACAATTGCGAAACCACATTCTTAATGAACGCAGCTGGGAATTGTATTATGAAGGTTATAGAAGAGATGACTTGAAGCGCCATGGTAAATTCATAGAAAGAGCTCAGGCCAGAGGAAGGAATGCCCAACCGTACCACAGAATTTATCCAATCCCTCAAACATATCTGGACATCAATCCTAATCAAAAACAAAATACAGGCTACTAACACTTTTTCACAATGAAAATCTTAGCATCAGTTATATCCATAATACTCCTCATTTCAAGTTGCGATTCTCCAGGTACTAACACAGATAAACCATACGAGAAGGAAGAACCGCAAACCAAAACCTTCGATAATGTATATCTGGGAGCGGATTTATCCTATGTAAATGAAATGATCGATTGTGGGGGGACTTACAAACTGAATGGGCAGGAAGTTGACCCTTACAAGCTATTTGCTCAGCGAGGAATGAATCTTGTTCGATTGAGGTTGTGGCATACTCCTCAGTGGACAGAATATTCCAATTTTCAAGATGTTCAAAAGTCAATTCTCAAGGCCAAAGAAAATGGAAGCCAAGTCCTATTGGACTTTCATTATTCCGATGATTGGGCCGATCCTGGAAAACAGCTTATTCCTGAGGCTTGGAAAGATATAAAAGAATTGGAAGTCCTTGGAGATTCGGTATATAAATACACCAAGAAAATACTGCTAACATTGAATAGTCAAAACCTCCTGCCTGAGCTGGTTCAAATAGGTAACGAAACAAATTCGGAAGTGATGATGCCTCTAGCTGCTGAGAATTACGACTCCATCAACTGGAAAAGAAACGTTTTTCTGCTCAATCAAGGTCTAAGGGCAGTAAAAGATATTGAATCTCAATTTGATGTTGAGATTCAAACCATGCTCCACATCGCCCAACCTGAAAACGCCTTGTGGTGGTTTCCTGAAGCATTCATAAATGGAATCGACGATTTCGATTGGATAGGCCTCTCATATTATCCTAAATGGTCTGAGTACTCTCTTAATGATGTTTCAACAGCAATCGAATCGCTGGTTTCAACTTTTAACAAGAGACTGATGATTGTAGAAACTGCTTATCCAAGCACGTTAGTAAATGCAGACCCCGCCAACAATTTATTGGGAGAAGAAGCTCTTGTTCAAGGATTGCCTGCTACTCCCCAAGGACAGAGGAATTATCTCATATCGCTAACCAAAAAAGTACTAAATGCAGGCGGTGAAGGTGTTATTTATTGGGAACCGGCATGGATCTCAACAGACTGTAGCACTCGATGGGGCCAGGGTTCACACTGGGATAATGCCACTTTCTTTGATTCAGAGAATAGCAACGAAGCTTTACCTGCAATTGAATTCTTTGATGCAGATAACTATTAATCAGGCTTAATAGATGTTTTTAAAATTATGCATGTTAGGGTGGGCATTGACTTACTGGTTCTATGGCAACTGCCAACCCTATTCCAGTCAGGTCAATGATTCATTACCATTGATACCAGCCAAATTCTTGCAGTTGAAGGATCATTTCCCTGAAACCTGTATTATCAAAGGGTCGGAGACTTCCAAAATGATTGCTCTGACATTCGATGATGGACCTTCAAATGTCACAAATAAAGTCTTAAATATTCTGGAAGCCAATAATGTTCAAGCCACATTCTTTTGGTTAGGAAAGAATTTGAGTCAAAATCAAAGCATTGTACGGAAAGCAATAGCAGCCGGGCATCAAATTGGCAATCACAGTTGGGATCATTCCAACCCAATCAATATTAGCCCACATGAACTTTGGTCAAAGCAGCTTTCACCCACGAACGCTACATTTGATTCATTATTTGGCATTAGTCCCACGTTATTCAGACCTCCTTTTGGAACCACAACACCAGAGCAAATCCAGTTTATCAATGCCCGTGGAATGAAAACAGTCCTATGGTCTATAACCACTCTGGACTGGGACCTTACGCAAAATACATCTGAAGAAATTCTTCGCAGGTTTAAAAAACACCTGCATTCTGGGGGTATTGTATTGCTTCATGATGTTGATTTTAACAATACTCATACTGAAATGCTCAACGCACTACACGATATAATTCAATACGCCAAAGCCAACGACTACAACCTAGTTACAATTCAGGAATTAATCAAAAATAAATGAAAAATCACCTTAAGTCATTAGTTAACTTAACCATTTCACTATCTCTAATGAGCTCGGCATGTGGACAGGATGTACCTCAAATCGACAGAGATTGCACCAAAATGTTTCCTAAATCAGATACATTGATCTCCACTCATGGGGATTGGGCAAGAATCCACTATCCAAATAGATTAGAAGAATTCAAACAAGACATTATACAGTCTGGAGACATTGTTATGCTCGGCAATAGTCTCACGGAGCAAGGTGATGATTGGTCATCCAAACTTGGAGTATCCAATGTAATTAATCGTGGTATCTCTGGAGACAACACCGATGGCGTGTTGGCACGATTAGAAGAAATAATCTGTGGTAGTCCATCCAAAATATTTCTAATGATCGGCACTAATGATCTGTGGACAAATTATTCTTCAAAAGAAGTCTCCGCAAACATTGACCTAATCGGACAGAAACTAGTTGATGAACTTCCAAATGCAGAAGTATTTGTCCAAACGGTAATGCCCTTAGCTGCAGGAAATGAAAAACTAGACAAGTTATCAGAAATTAATACCCTTTTGCGAGCACTCGACCAAAACCACTACACCCTTATAAATACCCATATGAAAATGGCCAATGATCAGGGCTATCTTCCATCTGAGCTAACTACCGATGGAGTGCATCTCAATGCAGCCGGGTATGAAAAATGGTCCACAATTCTCAAACCCTATATAAACCAATGAATAGACTTTTTATTATTTTAACGATCCTCTCTGCCTGCAGTTCTAAAAACTTCAAAGAGCTATCAAAAACACAAATGAAAGACTGGCTTTGCGACTATGGTGATCATTCTGAATCCATCACGGTGCCACATACTCCGAAAATCGAACCTCTAATAGTCAACAATCAGTGGCAGGGAAAATTAAATTATCTTAAAACAATTAAAATCAATGATCCAAAGAATGGTAAAACTTGGTTGCATTTTGAAGGAGTTATGAATGACTCTAAAGTATTCGTAAATCAAAAATTAGTGACCAGGCATCTAGGAGGCTACCTCCCATTCAGTGTAGATATCACCCCTCATATTACCAAAGGAGAAAATTTAATACGTCTAGAAGTACTCAACACGGACAACCCTATTATACCTCCTGGTAAGTCATTGGAAACCCTGGATTTCAACTTCTATGGGGGAATCTATCGGGATGCCTGGCTTATCCGGAAAAATGACATTTACATCAGCAATCCGTTTATTGAAAACTCAAAAGATGCTGGTTGGCTCATCCATTTTGATTCGGCCAATGAATCAATGGCTTACGGTAAAATAAGAATTCAACTTAGAAACGATTCCGATAAAAAATCCAATTTAGGAGTAGAAGCCAAACTAACAAACGGAGAAGATTCTTATCTATTTACCAAGAAACTTGATTTGAATGCATCATCTAGTACTCTGATTTCCATACCCCTTGAAATTCCATACCCAAAATTATGGTCGGTCACGGCACCCACTCTGTATAACCTGTCAATTAAAGTCACTGAGGATGGTCGGCTACTTGATCAGGTAGAGAGCAGAATTGGCGTAAGAACTATAAAACTCCATGAGGATGGCTTCCTCCTCAATGGTGAGAAGATGTTTATCAGAGGTACCAACCGCCACCAGGAATATCCATATGTAGGTTACGCCATTTCAGACAATGCCAACTACCGTGATGCACTAAAAATCAAAAATGCAGGGTTTGACTTTGTTCGTTTAAGCCACTACCCACAAGATGAATCATTCCTTGATGCATGTGATGAACTAGGCCTGCTAGTAATGAATGCTATTCCCGGCTGGCAGTTTTATGAAGAAGGCGAGTTTGTACAGAACTCTTACCAAGACATCCGGGACATGGTGAGAAGAGATCGTAATCACCCCTCTGTAGTTTTTTGGGAAACCTCTTTGAATGAATCCGGCATGACAGAGGAGTACATGACAGACGCCAATACGATATTGAAGGAAGAGCTCCCTTTTGAAGACACATATAGTGCAGGATGGATTGATCATCCCTCTTATGATCTATTCATACCCGCTAGACAACATTCCGGCCCGCCCCACTATTGGAATTACTATAAAGATGGAAACAGAAACATTTTCATCGCCGAGTATGGAGATTGGGAATACTATGCCCACAATGCTGGATTCAACCAAACTGCCTATAGTGACCTTTCAGAAGCAGCTAGAAATAGTCGACAACTTAGAAAGCACGGTGAAATCAGACTTTTACAACAAGCACTAAATTTCCAGGAAGCTGCCAATTCAAATCGCAATGGTGTAAGTACCATTGGCCATGCCAATTGGCTAATGTTTGATTATAACAGAGGATATGCAAATGATTTAGAGGCCTCAGGGATTTCAGACATATTCCGAATTCCAAAATTTGCTTATTACTTCTATAAAAGTCAAAGACCAGCTAATGAACTGATAGCTCACCCAATAGTAGAAAATGGGCCGATGATTAAAATTGCCTCGCATTGGACGGAGCACTCCCCTACTGAAGTAACAGTCTACAGTAACTGTGACAAAGTGGAGCTATACCTGAATGATAGCCTCATAGAAAGAGCCTCACCAAAGATTAACCAAATGTCAGACAACTTAATTTCACCTCCATTCCGCTTCAACATTGACTACTTCATCCCAGGGCAACTAATAGCCAAAGGATATATCAATGATGTATTTGTTGAATCTGATACTGTGACGACTCCCGAGAAAGCTACAGCAATCTCAATATCAGTAGACTATGAATCTAATTTTTACCAGGAAGATGATGACCTCATTTTCATCTATGCCAATATAGTGGACTTGAGCGGAACCACACTTCCTGGAGATTCATCAGAAGTAACATTCAAATTACAATCCAAAGGAACTCTGATTGGGAATAACCCAGTCAAAGCCGAAGCAGGAATAGCAACCATCTTATTCAGAGGAGACCCTAGTCAACTCGAAGTAGAAGCAAGTGCTGAGGGATTGATAAGCAACCTATATATGGAGTAAGGATTGAATTAGCAGTGAATTGGAACCAGTGCCGTTCCCGATCATCTAGAGTATAACTAACAATGAATAAAAATTCCCGCCTTCTCTTACTGTTTCATCTGGAGGGGTCTTAGGACCTCTCCACATTTTTTAATACATATGCCCAACAAAAAACAAGAAGTAGATATCAACATTAAAATTGACCTGGCCACATTGTCAAACCATACCTCCAAGGGGCAAAGCGAAAAGGTTGTCACTACACTTACAGTAGCTCAGATTGCGTACCTGATTAAGCTGCTTTTTGATACTAATGTCATTTCGGCCAGCAATAAGAGTGAAGTTCTCACACGATTGACCAACTGTATGGTTACTAAAAATGCCAGGGAAATATCCCCAAAGAGCCTCAAAGCCAAATTTTATTCAGCTGATCCCGGCACAAAAATCTCAACTAAGAGACTTTTGGAGAAATTGCTTGATAGTATTGAAGTGTATGAATAGGTTGTAGGTGGTTGCGCAACCCATCAAACTACCGTTATTTGTGTCAAATAAGCATTTTAGCGTTCATTTTGAACCAAGCCATAATAATTCACCGTGAAATATGAACTCGAAAAGCTCGATAAACATATTAACCATGATCTAAAAGAGCTAATTCACCAGCATGAACAAAATATGAAAAGTATACAGCAATGGGTAATGCAACTAACGAGAGAACTAGAGAGAGTCAAGATGTCATTCATCAACGCAGCATTTGGTTCCCAAAGTGAAAGTCAAATTGAAAGATACATTCAGTACCATCAAGTAGAACTGATTAGGCTTACAGATAGACTAAATGGGTGCTCATCAGATTTGGATAACAGCCACGCTTTATCTATACAAACCTACATAACCCAGGGACTTGTTGGCTTGAAGGAGCTGCTCACTTTTATTGAAAATCACTTTTCCAGGTATTTCAATATTGATGCTGATATTCCCCGATCCTACCATGATTTAGCCATTCCGGATTTCAAGAGTAGGTTACACATTATCCACAAATTGCTTCCTAAGGATTCAAGAAACCAAACCCTCGCCAATACCATCCTTTTACCAATTAGGAGGTTGGTAAATGGTAAAGCAGAGGAATCCCTTACTTTTCGCAAGTTGATGTATTTCAAAAAACTTTTGAAGGAAATAGAAGGATCACTTCAGGCAAAACCACTGAACACAGACCTTTCGCCTTATCTGATGTCATCCATGATCTATATGAACTTCAATTCGTATAAATTCTTCGCTCACTGCACAGGGCTTTTTACTCGTCAATACCAGGAGAAAGAAACACTCACCGAACAGCTGGATACATTAGCAATGACTGCAAAAATGATGAACCAAACGCAACAAAAGCCGGGGGTGGCATATCGGCCCAAGCGCAGTTCATTGCGGCATTCACTTATTTCATGGATCGACGAAGAAGCAAATTTCCTGATGAAGAGACATCAGCTATCGCTAAACCTGCCAGCCAGAGATACTGCTCAGCCCTTCAAGCTCAATACCAGTCTTTCTGTAGCTCAACTCGCATACCTAATTCGTATTATGATAGAAGAAAACATAATACTACACCGTAACCAGCGGGAGGTGCTCACATTCTTTGCCCATCATACCCGCACTAAAAAAGCCGAAAATATTTCCGTCGAGAGCCTTCGCACACGGTACTATAACATTGACACCTCCACCAAAGAAGCAGTGAAGGATGTCATCATCAATCTTCTAAACAACATCCGTAAGAATTCTTGAATGGAAGACTATCCACTACACCTTTCCATAAAATACCTCAAATTGGGTATTGCTGGAAAGTACAGTTGTGAATAACTTAATAATACAAAATCAATCACTATGCGCTTAATATTTACACTAACTATTTGCGTCTCCTGCGTAGTATGCTGGGCTCAGCAAACCAATTCACCACCATTAGGAAACTACTATTGGGAAACCCCTTTGATAATGACAAATTCATCCTTGGATGGAACCTCTCTCAATGCAATCGAAGCTTCTGTAGAAGGTCAGAAGTTTTACCTAATCAACAATGTAAAAGTTAATGGTGCCAATTATTCAGTGATACAAATTATAGATTATAAGAAAAATAAAGCACCTGCTTATTACAACAAATACAATAGAGACAAAGCCAACGACACCCAGCTTTATTTTCGGGTTCCTGAAGCATATATTCAAAATCATGCACAGCAATATCAGAGAAACGGCACATCCTTGGCCGTGGGAGTAATTAATTTCCCGGTCAAGTTTAGGCCACAAAAAGACAAGACAGATTTCTCAGGAGGTTTTAATCTTGGCGCTGCTATTGGAATAAAGTTTCGTCACTATACCTATCAAAAATTCAATTGGTCCATACTCTCAGCATACAGTATTTCCAATATTAATCTGGATTCAGTTTCAGTTAACCAAAACGGAGCAGACCTCAATCGAACCAATAATTTCTCAGCATTTACATTCTCTCTCGGGTTAATGACTGAATATCAAAAAATACAGGCAGGATTGTTTATAGGATGGGATTTTTTAGGTCGTATCAACCAAGAGCAATATGATTGGCATTACAACGCCAAACCCTGGTTTAGCATAGGCTTTGGATATGCGATTTTCAGTAGTGAGAATCCAACCGCACCTGGCAAAGCCAATACCAATAATAAAGATTAACCCTACAAAGATTGTCTCATTTATTCATTTTCATTGACCTTTTTATAATTAAGTTAATAGATGGCCTTAATCACCGAAAACCAATTAATTGACAGATTCCGTAGAGAAACTGATCGCAGATTTTATTCTGCTACTGAAAGCGCATACTCAAAGGCTAGAACTTTTATCAACGAGTCTGCACGAATTCAAAAATTACAATCAAAAACGTATGACATTTTTCTTTCACACAGCTCAGATGATGCCAGGTATGTGGCAGGCATGAAGTTAACACTCGAAGATTTGGGATTCTCCGTATATATTGATTGGATTGAAGATCCCGAGTTAGATAGGACTGCTGTCACCAGAGAGAATGCGGCCATATTAAAGGCTAGAATGACAAATTGTAAGTCATTGCTTTATGCATTCTCCCAGAGTGCCTCCAGGTCTACGTGGATGCCATGGGAATTAGGCTATTTCGATGGAATCAAAAGATTGGTTGCTGTAGCTCCAATCTCCACATCCAGTCAGGAATCTTTTCAAGGCAATGAATACCTCGGTCTTTACCCTTATATCGCCATCTCGTCAGGTGTGTTGTGGGTGAATGGGCCATCTAACAATTATGCTAGCTTCACAGAATGGATGTCGGGGGCAACTAACCTCGGCATATGAAGAATGCAAACTTGACTGATGCTAAAGACAAATTGCCAAATTATGCAAGCCTATAACGAGCCAGTATATTCCACTTCAATAGTACTCACTCATAAAATTTACTATTATGAAATTCAAGCAAGAACATGAGTCATTTATTCAGGATTTCCTTGAAGCAATTGAAGAAAAAAGAGCCGCCATTTTTGCAGGAGCAGGTTTATCCGCAGGAGCAGGCTTTGTTGATTGGAAAGGTCTTCTTGGTGATATTGCATCAGATCTTGGGCTGGATATCAACAAAGAAGATGATTTGATCTCAGTAGCTCAGTACCATACCAATGAAAAAAATGGCCGGAGTATACTCAATAAGAAAATCTTACGGGGCTTCACCGAAGAAATAGAATTGACAGACAATCATCGGATTTTGGCCAGGCTACCTATTGATACATACTGGACCACCAACTACGATGCACTATTAGAAAACGCCCTGGAAGAGTACGATAAAATTGTCGATGTAAAACATCAAGTAAATCAGCTGCCAAATTCCAAACCAAAACGTGATGCAGTGATTTACAAAATGCATGGAGATGCAGAGCATTCCAGCGAAGCAATTATTACTCGTGATGATTATGAAAAGTATTTTTTGACCCACGAACCATTTGTAAACGCCCTAAAAGGAGATCTTACTACTCGTACTTTCTTGTTTATTGGGTTCAGCTTCAATGACCCCAACCTGGAGTATGCACTTAGCCGCGTCAGACTCCATTTCGGTACGCATGCAAGCCATCACTATTGCTTTATAAAAAGGTTAAGTCAAGCAAGTGACGAGTCCAAAGCAGATTTTGAATACAAGGTGAGAAAACAGGAACTTCGGATTGGCGACCTGAAAACCTATCAGATTCATCCCATTCTGGTTGATTCGTATGAAGAAATAACAGCCATCCTAAATGAAATTGAGAGACGCTTCAAACTGAAAAGCATATTCATCTCAGGAAGTGCCGAAGAGTATGGTGATTGGGGTAAGGAAAGAGCGATTAAGATGATCCACAAGCTTTCTTCCAAGCTAATCTCCAAGCATTACAGAATAGTTAATGGATTTGGGTGGGGAATTGGCAGTGCAGTGATTAACGGAGCATTAGAACAAATTTACTCCAACTCAAAACGTTTTTCTGGTGATCAACTGGTTTTGAGACCTTTTCCGCAGTTTCCTTCAGGATCAAAGGAATTGCCCGAACTCTGGAAAGATTATAGAGAAAAGATGATTTCCCTTACTGGGATAGCACTGTTTGTTTTCGGGAATAAGCTCCACCCCACATCCACAGAAATAGTGAAGGCAGACGGCGTTAAAAAAGAATTCGATATAGCACTAGCTCAGGGTTGCTTACCTATCCCCCTTGGATCTACTGGCTATATGGCCAGTGAATTGAATGAGTATGTAATCTCAAATTTTGAGAAAATTTATGGACCTAACGAATCCTTAAGAAAAGAACTGAACAGCCTGGCCACAGAAACCAATGCGGAAAAATTAATACAGACCGTTATTAAAATAATCGAAATCCTAAATAGTAAATAAACCCGTTGTGCTAATTAGTTATAAAAGGATTATCTGCAATTTATTTTCGAATTAAGTTACGCAAGAGCTTGGTATTCAGTAATTTAGAATCACGACAAACCAAATAACTGACCCAAGCTAATGCATAACATTAAAAGTAATTTCGATAAGATTTATCAAACAATCAAATCACTTGACCTGGAGGTTTTCGGTGCTGATGGAAATGTTCAAAAACCAGGTAAGCGTTCGCAATTCTCTGATATAGAAGTGATTAGTCTTTCATTGGTAGCTGAATATATGTCATTGGATAGTGAAAACTGGCTTTTCAAAAAGGTCAAATCAGACTATCAGGATCAATTCCCTTTTTTGATAGATAGAACAAGGTTCAATCGCAGGAAAAGGCTACTATTTCCTATAATGGAAAAAGTCCGTCAACAATTGGCAACTAGGTTTCTGGAATTTGAGGAGTACTTCATCGTTGATTCAATGCCTCTGGAAGTCTGTAAAGTATCCAGGGAAAGGCGAGCTAAAATTTGTAAAGAACAGTTTGAGAATGCTCCAGACAAGGGGTTTTGTGCATCTCAGGATTTCTACTTTTACGGCTATAAGTTGCAAGGTGTGTGCTCTGTCAATGGAGTCTTTCACTCAGTTGAACTTACCAAGGCTAGCGTACATGATACCACTTTTTTGAAAGAAATCAATTCGCAACTATCTGACTGTGTGCTTATTGGCGATAAGGGTTATTTATCTTCATCACTTCAGTTGGACTTATTCCATTCGGCTAACATTCGATTAGAAACTCCCATGAGAATCAATCAGAGAAACTATAAAAAACAGGATTGGGTATTCAGAAAAACCAGAAAAAGACTGGAAACACTTTTCTCCCAACTCTGTGATCAGTTCATGATCCGAAGAAATTATGCTAAGTCATTTCAAGGATTCAAAACAAGAATACTTGCCAAGATTACTGCTCTAACTTTGATCCAATTCATCAATAAATTTGACTTTAACAGACCTATCAATAACTTGAAAGTTGCAATTACTTAATTAGCACAACGGGTTAAATAAATTATGTCAAGAAAAGTATTCTTTAGCTTCCATTATCAAAATGACGTTTGGAGAGCCAATCAGGTTAGAAATAGTTGGGTTACAAAAGATCGGGAATCAGCCGGTTTTATCGATAAGGCAGAATTCGAAAAAATCAAACAAAATGGTTCATTGGCCGTACAGAATTGGATAGACAATCAGCTCAAAGGCACCTCCGTCACCGTAGTGCTTATAGGTGCTGAAACCAATTCTCGAGGATACGTACAGTATGAAATGTTGCAAAGCAATTTAAGAGGGAATGGCATAGTAGCTATTCATATTCATAAGCTTCAAGATAGCACTGGAAAACGCTCTATCAAAGGAAGCAGCTCCTTTGGCAAAGTCTTCAAAGACCGGTTTGGTAACTCCAAATATTTCCACGAGTTATATGAAACTTATGATTGGGTAGATGACAACGGCTACCTGAACCTGGGCAATTGGGTTGAAAAGGCCGCACAAAATGCCGGCAAATAAGTGTGATGGCCAGGTCAGTATACTTTAGCTTCCATTACAGCGACGTTATTGAGTTCAGGGTTAATGTCGTGCGAAATAGTCGCGATATTCACAAAATCGATGATACATCACTATTTATAGATAAATCCCTATGGGAGGAATCGGCAGAAAAAGACTTCAATTCGCTCAGGAAAATCATCGATGATGGCCTCAAGGGATGCGGTGTTACAGTGGTTCTGGTGGGTAATCATACAGCAGAACGCAGATGGGTTAAATATGAAATTATCAAAAGCTTTACAGAGGGAAAAGGATTATTAGTTGTCCACATCAATAGGATCAAGACCCGATCCGAGCGGAAGATCACCAGGAAAGGCGCCAACCCCTTTGATCGATTAAGACTTCTAGTGGACAAAGACTGTGAAAAAGTGTACTTCCAGGAGCTTATTAATCGAAAGTGGGTGCCATTCAAGGATATCCCATTTGTAAACAATCGTCTTAAAAATTCAAAATACTTCCGAACAGGACATATATTTAGAAGGACAGACGCAGGAAAGGTTTTCAGGTTTTCTGAATTATTCCAACAGGAATACTGCTGGGTACAAAGTAATGGTTATGTAAATTTCACTCGGTGGATAGAACGAGCCGCAGAGCAAGTCAATCGCTGAAAAACTTCAACTACAGACTATCCTCTAAAAACTTCGTTCCAAGTACCCGTCACTCCCATCAATCCCCAATATCAAAACCACGATCAGTCAAAAAATTCACATACTCTGTCAACATCCTTAAATCAAAAAGAGGCATTCGCTGAAGCTCTTCCAGCGAATATTCCATCATTTGGGATAGAGTCTCAAAACGATTCGTTTCGGCCATCTCCTTAAACTCCTCACTAAGTTCAAGGGATGTTATTGGTTGGTCTAGTAGGTTGGTGGTCTTCATGGTACCATAAGTTAATCCTTTTCCCAACCGCTACAAAAAAGTAGCGTGGGACATCAATCTACTGGCACTAGAGGTACCGCCAAGCACCCGCACACTCAATAAACTGAGCCCACGCATAGCGTGAGCGGTCAGCTTATTCCCCAAGTGTGCATTTGAAAATTGGCGGTTTTCTAGTACTCAGAAATAGCTTATCGCTACTATATCTTCAATATGTTTATTTCTACTTCAAACGAGAACTAAGTTTTTTCATTTCTAATTATTTGATACGAAATTAAAAAACTTAGTTGGAGAATCCGTCATCTGACCGATGGTTCCTTCGTAAGCGTAGGATTTAATAACGTTTTCTATTAAATAATACGCTTTAAGAAGAAATTCACCCATTTGATTTCATCGCATCTAGAATAACCCCATCTAATTTGAGTCACAATCTTTTTTCATTCTGTTATGCGCTGATTACCAGCCCTATACCTAGGGTCATGCAACCCCCGTGACTGTTTTATCATTTCCTTTTTCGCCTGCTTTGCCATCAAACTAAAACAATACAAATACTATGGCAGCATCCATTATTACCACAGAAGATTTACAACAATTCAAACATGATTTACTCCGAGAGATCAAAGAAATCCTTTCCGAAAACTCAGGTTTACAAACCAAGAAATGGCTCAAGTCCCCGGAAGTGCGTAAGCTCCTCAGCATCTCACCAGGCACCCTCCAAAACATGCGTGTGAACGGCACACTTCCCTTCACCAAGATCGGTGGCGTCATCTACTACGACTTTCAAGACATCCAAAAAATGCTCACCGAAAACCGCATCGACAACAAGTACTGATTGGGAGTATGTTATCATTCGAATGCAGATGTGACCTTGCCGTGAGTCATTCTGGAATCTATCAGCGCGCTGGACCGCCAACATACCCGGGCGTGGGTTGGCACGTGGGCGGATAGGCGATTATGTTGGCTTGACTTTTTTGCTTCGTTTTTGTGTCAAGACAAAAATGAAGAGCCACCCCGGCCAGAGGGGATTAAATAGAAGAGATCAACGGCTTAAGCGTAAAAAGCCCCTCGCGGCTTGAGCGAGAACCACAATGTGCTAGTGCATTAATGAACTTCATAAAACACTATTTATCTGTAATGAACAAAATCACAGAAGACAACAGGCTGCATGCAACCCATGTCAGCCTGTACATTTCATTATTCACCTTATGGAACCTCAACCGCTTTGAAAATCCAATATCCATAAACAGAGAAGAAGTAATGAAGATCAGTAAAATTGGTTCCAGGAACACCTACCACAAGTGTTTAAAAGAACTGGATAAGTACGGTTATCTGGAGTACCTACCATCCCACAACCCACTCAAAGGAAGCTTGGTTAACATGCTTAATTTCGATACAAGTACTGTGCAAGCATTGGTCAACACCCGTCCCAAAAATGATACAAGTACTGTGCAAGCATTGAGCCCTTCATTAAACAGTAATAAACATTTAAAACAAACACACACACATGTCAATAAAAATTTCAATGAGCCATTATGAATTCTTAGAATTCAAAAAACCTCAAGAGGAGGAGTCGTTTTTGGTGGACAATCGAAATCCTAAACAGCAAAATTTTGAGAGGACCTTGAAGAATGAGCGTTCGTACAAATTGAAATACCCCATTTTATCACTCGAAGAGTGAAAGAGCGTGAGACGGAACCAATTGCGGGCGTGGGTTGGCCGGTGCGTAGATAGTCATAATTGGTTCTTGACTTTTTTGCTTCGTTTTTGTGTCAAGACAAAAATGAAGGGCCTTCCCGGCCTGAGGGAATAGAAGAAATAGAAATGTGCATGAAGATCCAAGAACAGAGTTTTACTCCAACAAATTTCCATTCCCTGAATGCCTCTCCATCCTCCAGCACTCCGGAAAGCGATTGTATGGAAACCACTTCCGTATTGTGGAGGAAGATCACGAAGTAATCTTCAAACTCCTGGTGTACTTCCTCCGTGACCAGGAGAACGCCAAACGGCTTGGAATCTCTTTTAGGAAAGGCATCCTCCTCACTGGCCCGATAGGTTGTGGCAAGACCTCATTGATGAACCTGATGCGCTACATCTCAGCAGTGCATACACACCACATCATGATACCGTGTCGGAAGATCGCATTTGAATTCAACAAAGAAGGCTTTTCAGTGATCCAGAAATACAGCGATCATTCCTTCATCACAAGTAACCAGGACTGGCATCCCAAAACCTACTGCTTCGATGACCTGGGGGCGGAAACCATCATGAAGCACTACGGTATTGATTGTAATGTCATGGCTGAAATCCTTCTTAGCAGATACGACCTCTTCGTCAGCCACGGAATGCTTACACACATCACAACAAACCTTTCTGCAAGTGAAATACAAAACAATTATGGCGACAGAATTCGAAGTAGGTTAAGAGAGGTTGTTAATTTATTTTCCTTCAATAGTAAGAATGATAAACGTAAATAATCAATGAGATTCATACGCATAAATAGTGTTTGAGTCGTTATGGAAAATTTTGAATAAATTGAGCTTATTCACGTATAACTAATCACTGCCATGAGTGGTAATAACTCCATAAGAGGTTATCTGGTTCAAACACTGATTTCCTTACTTGATTCATTAGAGAAAGATAGTAAATGGGTTTCCATCACTATAGAACCCTTAGATGAATCTGAAAAAGTTGATATATTCTGGGAATATGATTCTTCAGTTAAAGTAACTCAAGTGAAATCAACTAAGAATACGTTTAAATATTCAATTGTTGAAGCTTGGTGTCATGATTTAGAAAAAGAATGTCCTGATGCTGATTTGTTAGAGTTGGTTCTTGTTGGTCATTGTCAAACCAAGGTTCATAACACAAAAAAATAGGAGAGGTAGATATTCCTAGACCCAGAGATTTAAACATTGAATCACTTTTAAGTGAGGGTTCCGATAAGCTTGATCATTACTACGAAAGAAAAGGTAAGCCTAAAATAAATGCATCACTCAGAAGGATTTTAGTAGGTAACTTAGTTACTCATTTGGAATTGGCATCAATTACTGGAGAGTTATTAAGTCGTGAAACTTTTGATGAAAAATTACTCAGTTGGATAGCAGATGTTGAGAGACAAGTCAATTTAAATCCTTACATCAACCTGGCACCAGTAACTTCTAAAAGTGAAAGCACTATTGATCATGAAATAACCAAAAAAGTACTTGAATTAGTAGGATGGCATGGTCTACATGAAAAATTAGAAGTAGCTATTCTTGATGAAGATCTCGCTAAAGAGTCGGATTACATTGTTAATTTTTCCGGTACTTGGCTTAGCAAACTCAAAGACGAAACACGGGATATTGC
>JAMWZA010000009.1 GCA_024305105.1 Marinoscillum sp. | reverse complement strand
GCAATGAACAGAGAGTTGCCAAACCTCTACCTGCGTATATCATGCGCATCATTTCGATTGCTTGGATCCACCCTTTTTTCTGATATCGATGTTAAGTTGATTGTCTACCACATCGATGAGCGTCTCTAATGCTGCTACTTTCAAAACTGAAAGCTCCAGCGCCTTCTTCAACTCGGCATTCTCTGCAGCCAAGTCTTCAGTGGTTTTCTCTGCTTTATCTTTCCTTTTCATACTATCTAAAATACGAAAATAACCATGCTTGACTAGTGAGTCTTTCTTAAGACTTGACATAAAACCACTACTAAATCCAAATTTTCGAGCAATAAAGGTGTCTGAGTTTGTTCCTGACACCAAGTCCAATATGGCCGCTATCTTGTAGGACTCTCTATACTCATGCTTGTTTTTGTGTTTTATTGAGATATCTCCTCCTTCTAACATTTTCATAATTAACACTTTTTGTGTCAACCTATTTCAGGACATGACCAAAAGGTTCAACGTCGCACCTTTGAAGTGGGGAGGGGTACTTCTGAAGTGGGTATCCCCACTTAGGTGAGGCGTCCTAAAATAAGTTGATAGGTTATTCATGCAGGAGGCACTACTTGTTAATAGAGCCAGATTCCGTTATTTTGAAGGAAGGAAAATGTAATTCATCTTTTTATTTATTAGGATTGCCTTGGTTATATTGAAAATAACCCAAGGTGACCTTGGGATACACGGATGTTAGCCACAATAGGTGCTTCTCGAAAATGGATAGAATCAATAGCCGAAATATAAAGTATGTTGAATTCGATACCTCAACTAATTGGGCAAGTAACCTTCCTTCTGGTAGCTGGCTCGCTATTATTTTAACCAAACAGAGTAAAAAGAAGTATTTCGATGAAGTAATAAAGAAATCAATAGACAGAAATGTTTGCTTCATCTGTAGTATTGGAGAACAACAGAACTTAGTTCATGACATGGCAGATGAAGAAATTGTTTTTAGGGACGTTGACATTGAGCCTTTACATTTACCCAAGCACATGATCATTACAACTGGTCATGAAGATTTGGAAGAAGGAGTTTGGTTTGGGATTTTTACAGCATCAAACGATGAATGTGAAATCGAAGACGTTGTTATTATCAATGCAACTAATGATGACATTAACGGTCAAAAAATAACCGATCTGACAGCAAAATTTCAACAAGGTTACATTCCAACAAATGACTGAACGACCTAACCTTCTTGTAGTGTGTGGACGCAACAAGCGAAGAAGCAGAACGGCTGAGTATATATTTAAAAACGATCAACGGCTCAACATTCGTTCTGTTGGACTTAGTCCTAAAAGCGAACGGCAAATCAAAGAACGAGATATTGAATGGGCAGATCTGATATTTGTAATGGAAGATGGTCAGGGTGGACGAATTTCTGGAACATTTAGGCACTTGGAACTCCCCGAAATTGAAGTTTTGCACATCGAAGATGAATACGAATATTTGGATGCAGAACTAATTGAAATGCTAACTGACCGGATTAACTCAACGCTGGAAGTAGTCTATAAAATCTAAGAAAAAGTGGCTAACAAAATGTATAAGGCATGTGCTTACGTACTTCTAGCAAATTTCAGTGCAAACATCACCGTGAACCTGCCTCTGAGGAGAGTTTTGAGGTTTCTACTAAGTGCAGTTCGCAGGAGTTTTCATCTTTCTAAGCGCAGTGCTTTTCTAACACTTTGGATGCACAGGCAGATTTCACTATTTTACTACTTCGATCTAAGTGTGTGCACACGCCTCATACATGGACGTTGAATTGAATGCTTAACGTTTCGTTTAGAGGCTTCAGATTTTCAACTATCCATTTGTGGTAAGGATAGTTTTGAAGGATGATCAGCTGGTCATTGAGGGACGAGAATGACTCAGAAGTTTTTTGCGGTGAGCACCGTTGGAAAGTCATACTTTCAAAAACGCGTGAAGACCTATGCTCTTTCGGATTTGCAATCCGAAAGCACTGAGTTTCTGTATTTCAAATCCAGTAAAATACAAGAAAATTAAACGTCTATCCATTTAGTGTTCCCCTTTATTCATAATGTTCCGCCTCTATCAAAACAAATACCGCATCGCTTCCGCCCGACACCCTACGTGGGATTACGGTGCTGCAGGTGCTTATTTTGTGAAGGTTTGCACGAAAGATAGGGTTTGTTGGGAGAGGTGAATGATGGGGAAATGAATCTATCCCCAATAGGGAATTTGGCCCAATCCGAATGGTTCAAAACGCCTGACATGCGATCTGAAATGAATTTGGTATTAGGCGCGTTTCAGGTGATGCTCAAATAATTCGTATCTATAGATCAGCATAGATTTCCGTTTACCAATTACGAATATTCATGTCGGTTGGTGTCTTGAAATTGTTTCGGCCATGCCGATTTCATGGGATTGTAATCATTGGTCTGCAACCAACAATGTGGACGGAATGGTGGATATAGATGCAACGGCGGATAGAGGCGCAATGCATTGCGCCTCTACGCCAACGCAAATGCCTCCGCCATCAACTGGATTCAACCAATTCGGCCCACAATCCAAGAATCTGGCATCCATCATCAGGGGCATCAAATCCGCCGTGACCACCCAGGTTCGAAAAATGGATCATCATGCAGCATCCGATTTGCATGGCAATCGCGGTTTCATGACCACATCATCCGGGATGATGCGTCTTACCAGCGCATTTCCAATTACATCATCCAAAACCCCGCGAATTGGGCAATGCGTGATTTTTCATGGTTAATTATCAATTAGTCACCAATTAAATACCAGAATTGTGGTATTTCATCAGATTTTGAAATTTTGGATCTTAGAAAATAGAATGACAAAACGAACCAACCTCTATCAAAACAAATACCGCATCGCTTCCGCCCGGCACCCTACGTGGGATTATGGGGCAGCAGGTGCTTATTTTGTGACGGTTTGCACGAGGGGTAGGCTCTGTTGGTTTGGAGAGGTAAATGATGGTGAAATGAATTTATCCCCAATAGGTGAATTGGTCCAATCGGAATGGTTCAAAACGCCTAACATGCGACCTGACATGAATTTGGTATTAGGTGTGTTTCAGGTAATGCCTAATCATTTTCATGGGATTATCATAATTGGTTTGGATAAAACAAATGATCATGATGTATCGGCGGGTGTAAATCAATTCGGTCCACAATCGAACAATCTGGCATCCATTATTCGGGGCATTAAATCATCGGTCACCACCAAGGTGCGAAAAATGGATCATCATGCAGCATCCGATTTTGCATGGCAATCGCGGTTTCATGACCACATCATACGGGATGAGGCGTCCTACCAGCGTATTTCCAATTACATTATCCAAAACACTGCGAATTGGAATTCGGATAAATTTCACCGACAATGATCTAATCGAAACCCTGTGTTATTCTAATTAATGGGTGATTGGCTCTGAAATACTATGTTTTATCATTCTTTGAGGGCATTCTCATTAGCTTACTATATTTATATACTAAAAGAATATACTTTTGTGGTATATGAAGTGAATTATATGAAAACAGTATCTTTAAAAATAGACGATTCGATTTTCGGTGAGACAGAGAAAATACTCGCGCGGATTAAGAAACCTCGAAACCGCTACATTAACGAAGCACTTGATTTTTACAATAAAATGCAACGTAAGCAGATGCTTGAGAAAAAGCTTAAAAAGGAATCTGCGTTGGTAAAGGAAGATTCCATGGCTGTACTTAGCGATTTTGAAGACATTGATTATGCCGATTAATCAATTTGAAATTTGGATCGCGGACTTGAATCCACAGATAGGAACCGAACCGGGTAAGACAAGGCCGGTTGTAGTGATACAAACAAATCTACTCAACCAGATTCCTCACCCTTCCACCATTGTTTGTCCAGTCACCACCAACGTAAACAAGGATTCTGAGATATTAAGGGTACACCTGAAAGAAGGAACTGCCAATTTGCATCAGGCTTGCGATATTATGATCGACCAGATTCGTGCAATTGATAATAAACGACTGACAAAAAAGCTTGGAATGCTTCCAGATGAGTTGATTCTTTTGGTAAAAGAAAACATACAAATAGTGCTTGATCTGGAATAATGCAGACTCACTAAATCATCTCCGCTCTTTCGGTTTGAAATTCGAAAGCACGTGGTTTCTAGATTTTAAATCCAGATGACATCATTAAGAAAAATCATCCAGGTCTTCTGATTAGCTGATACCCACTAAATAGTACCCACACCGAATTCACTACCACGAATGGGAAAATGCCATTCATGTACGCATTATACAGCAGCATGGCTGATGAAATGAGATTTAGCATCAGATACAGCCGAGATTTGGCCGTAATGACATGAAAGACATTTAGGGAGAAGCCAAGTAGCAGCAAAGCTGCTCCGCACCAGCCGACGATTTCTATTAGGTCCATATTGTAAAAATAGGTTTTGAAAATGTGTAGGCCGTTTTTAGTCGAATTAATTAGATCATGGTGAGTGATTAAATGAATAGGAGTGCCATCAGATACATTAGCTATTCTTCACAAAGATTTTACCTCTGTTTTTATAATACTTCTCAAACAAGAAATAGTTGATTCCGTCTTTTAGTCCCACATCCGGTACCATCATGGTTTTAGCTTTAGCGGCCATCATCGCATGCACATATATTTCCGAAGCGGGCACGATCACATCCGCCCGGTCAGGGTTCAGTTGGAGTCTATTGAGTAGCTCGTCCATGGTGAGGTTTCTCAGATAATCTTGCACACGCATGATGTTTTCCAGACTGATTTTTCGCTTTCGGGCACGTGGCGATAATTCATAGATTTTGTTGATGTTACCTCCGGTGCCAATAGCTGTTACTTTTTCTTTGTGACCCTTGAGCTCTCCTTTTACCCACTTTTCTATTTCGCTCCATACTTTGGGAGAATCATGATGTTCCAACCTTCGGACCGACCCTATTTTGAATGATTTCGAGGCGACTTTTTTTTGCTTGTAATAAAAATTGAGCTCGGTACTTCCACCACCCACATCCACATGCAGATAGATTTTGTCATCCAGGTCCAGGCTAATCACTGAGTTGATCATCTCAGCCTCTTTCATTCCTGTAATAATGTTGATTTTCAATCCCAACTCATCCCAGGCGCGTTGTGCGAGTTCCTTACCATTTTTTGATTCACGCATGGCAGAGGTGGCACAGCCATAGTAGTGATCCACCTGGTAGAGGTCCAGGAGTGTTTTGTAAGCGCTCATGAGTTTAATGAATCGTTCCTGATTGTATTCGCTGATCTGTTTATTGGCAAACACATCCTGCCCCAGTCGCAAGGGGAATCGGACATATTGTAATTTCTTGAAAGTGATCAACTTATCGTATTCGATCACTTTGGTAATCTGTAGACGGATGGCGTTAGAGCCAATATCGATTGCGGCAAGTCTCATTCCTTGTAAAATTAAATTTTTAAGAACACGGGAACTGATAAAAGTTGATTTTTATTCTATGAATTGGCGTGTATATTTGCATCCACATTTATCGAGAAAGGCTGAGGGATTGGGCCCTTTGAAGCCTTGGCAACCTTTTCTGACCATGTCAGAATTTCGGTGCCACTTCCCATCGTGACCTGCTTTTGCTGATCTCAGCTTCGGTAAGTGTCATGAAGAGATAAGTAATCCACTCTACAGATACCTTTCTCCCTAAAATGTGCTTAACGAAGAATAGAGATGAGCAAGCTATTAGAAATAGCCAGGGAAAGAGTATTGATTTTGGATGGTGCCATGGGTACCATGATTCAGCGGCATAAGCTTACGGAAGAAGATTTTCGAAACGACGAACTGAAGGATCATGAATCTCCACTGAAGGGGAACAATGATTTACTCTCGATTACACGACCAGATATTATTAAGGAAATCCATGCCGAGTATTTTGCGGCTGGGGCAGATATCGTAGAGACCAATACCTTTAGCGGTACCACCATTGCACAGGCAGACTATGGCCTGAATACAGAATATTGGGTATATAAAATCAATTTTGATTCTGCCAAAATCGCGAAAGAAGTAGCGGACGAATTCACCGCAAAAGAACCAGATAAACCCAGGTTTGTGGCGGGATCTATTGGGCCAACCAACCGTACGGCAAGCTTATCTCCTGATGTCAATGACCCGGGATTTCGAGCGGTGACTTTTGAGCAGCTCAAAGATGCCTATCGACTACAGGTCAGGGCGTTGTTGGATGGAGGTTCTGATATCCTACTTGTGGAGACTGTTTTTGATACACTGAATGCTAAGGCTGCACTCATGGCTGTGGATGAGGAATGTGCCGAACGTGGAGTGAATGTGCCCATCATGGTTTCAGGAACGATCACAGATGCTTCTGGAAGAACCCTTTCTGGTCAAACCACGGAAGCATTTTTGATTTCCATTTCACACATGCCACTACTGAGCGTAGGTCTTAACTGTGCGCTGGGAGCCAGTCAGCTCAGACCGTACTTGCAGACACTCTCTGAAAAAGCAAACTTTTTGGTAAGTGCACACCCCAATGCCGGACTGCCAAATGAATTTGGTGAGTATGATCAGACACCAGAACAAATGGGTGATGAGGTGGAAGAATACCTAAAACAAAATTATATCAACATATTGGGAGGCTGCTGCGGAACTACACCAGAGCATATTAAGGAGATTGCGGAGCGGACTCGGCGATATGCGCCTCGGCAGTTATTAGTCGATAGTCCACAGTCCATAGACGAGAATTTTTAAAGATGGCATTCAAATTTGAAAATCTTAAAGTGTGGCAACGCTCACTGGAATTTACTTTGGAAATTGACAGACTCATTAAAAAATTTCCAGACAATGAGAAGTTTGCCTTGTCATCACAAATGAAAAGAGCAGGTGATTCTATTTCGCTTAATATAGCCGAAGGTTCTACAGGGCAAAGCAATAAGGAGTTCGCGCGATTTTTAGGAATTTCGCTGCGTTCTGGAATAGAGGTAGTTGGATGTTTGCATATAGGTAAGAAAAGGGGGATTGTCCCTGAGGAAGATTTTTTAAGAATGTACAACGAGCTAGAAGAAATTATTAAAATGATTCAGGCCTTAAGGAATAGTTTGAAATGAGTGAAAAAGCAAAATCAGCTATTGACCGTCGACAATTAACTGTCGACTATACCCTAAAGCTCTCTGGTCTTGAGCCACTGGTGGTAACTCGTGAGACCAATTTTGTCAATGTGGGTGAGCGGACCAACGTGACGGGATCTGCCAGGTTTAAGCGGTTGATACTGGAGGAGCAATATGATACAGCCTTAGAAGTAGCGCTGGACCAGGTAAGAAGTGGTGCCCAGATTCTGGATGTCAATATGGATGAAGGCATGTTGGACGGTAAGGCTGCAATGGTGAAGTTTTTGCATCTCATTGCTTCAGAGCCGGAAATTGCTCGTATTCCTATCATGATCGATTCCTCGAAATGGGAGATCATTGAGGCTGGACTGCAGTGCATTCAAGGAAAAGGTGTGGTCAACTCGATCTCATTGAAGGAAGGAGAGGAGCCATTTTTATATCAAGCCAATAAAGTACGTCAATATGGGGCTGCTGTAGTGGTGATGGCCTTTGATGAAGATGGACAGGCAGATACGTATGAGCGAAGAATCAGTATTTGTAAGCGGTCTTACGATTTGCTGGTAAAGCAAGTGGGATTCAATCCGGGAGACATCATTTTTGACCCGAATATTTTTCCAGTAGCTACGGGTATCAGCGACCATGACAACTATGCCGTTGACTTCTTCAAAGCCACTAAGTGGATTAAGGAAAACCTTCCCGGAGCAAAAGTCAGCGGTGGAGTAAGCAATGTGTCTTTCTCTTTTAGAGGAAACAATGCAGTTCGCGAGGCAATGCACTCTGCATTTTTGTATCATGGCATTCAGTCCGGAATGGACATGGGGATTGTCAATGCCGGGATGATCGAAGTGTATGATGAAATTCCAAAAGATTTATTAGAGCATGTAGAGGACGTGTTGCTCAATCGCAGGAGTGATGCAACCGAGCGACTCCTGGCACTGGCGGAAAATGTAAAAAGCAAAGGGAAAGTCAAGGTAGAAGACAACGAATGGCGTAAAGGTACTGTAGAGGAGCGATTGAGGCACGCACTGGTCAAAGGCATAGTAGACCATATAGAAGATGATACAGAGGAGGCACGTCAACAATACGATAAACCACTTCACGTGATTGAAGGACCATTAATGGATGGAATGAACGTGGTAGGCGATTTATTTGGCTCAGGAAAAATGTTCTTACCGCAAGTGGTGAAGAGTGCCCGGGTAATGAAAAAATCCGTGGCTTATCTCATTCCATTTTTGGAGGAAGAGAAAAGGAGGTCTGGGGATACCAAAAGCAGTAAGGGAAAGATATTGCTAGCGACCGTAAAAGGAGATGTTCACGATATCGGGAAAAATATCGTTGGCGTAGTGCTGGCATGTAACAACTACGATATAGTGGATCTTGGCGTAATGGTCCCGGCAGAAAAAATATTGGAGGAGGCAGAGAAGGAGAAAGCGGACATCATTGGTTTGAGCGGATTGATTACGCCTTCATTGGATGAGATGGTTCATGTGGCCGAAGAAATGCAGCGACGAGAACTAAAGACGCCTTTATTGATTGGTGGTGCTACTACGAGCAGAGTTCACACTGCCGTTAAAATAGCACCTAAATATGAGGGGCCAGTCATTCACGTACTGGATGCCTCTAAAAGCGTGGGTGTTTCTTCGGATCTGCTGGGCACCAGGAAAGATGCACTTCTTTCCAGAATAACGGAGGAGTATATAGAGCTACGGGATAATCACCAAAACCGAAGGTCGGAAAAGGCGCATGTTTCGTTGGCTCTTGCCAAATCAAATAAAGTCAAGATCGATTGGGCGAAGTACACTCCGCCTGCCCCCCAAATGACTGGGGTAGAAGTGTTCGATAAAGTATCATTGAGCGAGCTCAGAGACTATATCGACTGGACGCCATTCTTTTCTACCTGGATGCTTAAAGGGAAGTATCCTCGGATATTTGAAAACCCAACCATTGGAGCAGAGGCAAAGAAACTCTATGATGAAGCAAATGCGATGATCGATAAGATGATAGCGCAAAATATGCTTCAAGCTAAGGCGGTAGTGGGAATATGGCCAGCAAATGCCGATGGCGAAGATGTAGTGTTAGCAGATGGGACCAAATTCTGTTTCTTAAGACAGCAAGGTAAAAAAGGAAGTGGCTTACCTAATTTGAATTTGTCCGATTTTGTTGCTCCAGCAGATTCTGGAAAACAAGATCATTTGGGAGGGTTTGCCGTATCAGTTTTCGGAGCGCAAGAGCTGGCCAGGAAGTTTGAAGAAGAGCATGATGATTACAATTCCATCCTGGTAAAAGCAATTGCTGACCGATTTGCTGAGGCACTGGCTGAAATGATGCATGAAAAGGTCCGAAAGGAACTATGGGGGTATGCAAACGAAGAAACCCTGGGCAACGATGACTTGATCAAGGAAAAGTATCGAGGCATAAGACCCGCTCCGGGTTATCCGGCATGTCCTGATCACACCGAAAAGCCGATATTGTTTAACCTTTTACAAGCAAAAGAACATATCGGTGTGGAGCTGACCGAAAGCATGGCGATGTATCCAGCTTCTTCTGTCAGTGGTTTTTACTTTTCGCATCCTGAGTCCAAATATTTTGGTTTAGGAAAAGTTTATAAGGATCAGATAGAAGACTATGCCAAAAGGAAACAACTGGATATTAAATCAATTGAAAAGTGGTTGGCCCCAAACCTCGGTTATTAACAAAGACAACAATAGACCCATCACACGCTTATCGAAAATTGAAAAATGAGAGTTACTGAACATATAAAAGCAGCCAAGGGTAATACGTTATTTTCACTGGAGATTATTCCTCCAAAAAAGGGTGACAGTATTGATTCGCTATTTGGACATATAGATCCATTAATGGAGTTTAAGCCACCATTTATTGACGTGACTTATCACCGGGAAGAGTATGTTTACAAGAATCGTGGCAATGGGTTGTTGGAGAAGAAAACGATTCGTAAACGACCTGGGACTGTCGGTATTTGTGCGGCTATCAAAAACAGGTATGAAGTAGATCCGGTACCACACATTATTTGTGGTGGGTTTACCAAAGAGGAAACGGAAAACGCGTTGATTGATCTTAATTTTTTGGGTATCGACAATGTGTTGGTATTAAGAGGTGATAGTATCGCTGAAGAGAAAACCTTCAAGCCGGAACCAGATGGCAATGCGTATGCCATTGATTTGGTCAATCAGGTGATGGGTATGAATGAAGGTGGATACCTGGATGAAGAGTTGCAAAATGCAGTTCCTACAAATTTCTGTATTGGAGTGGCTGGATATCCGGAAAAGCATTTTGAAGCTCCTAACTTAATGTCTGATTTAAAATATTTGAAGCAAAAAGTTGATCGTGGTGCCGAATACATTGTTACGCAGATGTTTTTTGATAATTCCAAATACTTTGAATTCGTAGAGAAGTGTAAGCAAGCGGGTATCAATGTGCCAATCATCCCGGGTTTGAAACCAATAACTACCAAAAATCACATGACTATCTTGCCGAGTATTTTTCATATCGATATTCCCGATGCGTTGTACAATGAGATAGTGAAGTGTGAAAACAACAAGGCGGTGAAGGAAGTGGGGATCGAGTGGGGCATTCAGCAATCCAAAGAACTGATGGAAGCTGGCGTGCCAGTTTTGCATTATTACTCAATGGGTAAATCCGATTCAGTACAACGTATTGCTAAAGCTCTTTTCTGATATATTTGTGGCAAACTGTAGCCCCATGAGATGAGCTTGATGCTCCATGTAATTATTGAGAAATATCTAGGATCAATATTGATCGTATGAAGCTTGTTTCAACAACATTAAGGAGATGAAGATAATCGAGTGCCCAAGAGATGCGATGCAAGGTTTGCATGATTTTGTACCCACAGAATTGAAGGTGGAATACATCAACCAATTACTCAAAGTTGGGTTTGATACCATTGATTTTGGGAGTTTCGTATCACCCAAAGCCATTCCACAGATGAGAGATACTGCTGAAGTATTGGATGGATTGGAGCTGGGGAGCACTAACTCAAAACTACTGGCTATTGTCGCCAATGTGAAAGGAGCTGAAATAGCTTCTGATTTTTCGGAGATTCAATACCTGGGTTATCCGTTATCATTGTCGGAGACCTTCCAGCAGAGGAATACAAATCGCTCTATTGAGGTTGCTTTTGATAATCTGGCTGAAATTCAAGACATCTGTCAATCAGATGATAAGACATTAGTTGTATACTTGTCCATGGGTTTTGGAAATCCTTATGGTGATCCGTACGAGTTGGATTATGTTGGTCAGTTTGTGGATCGACTAGATCAAATGGAAATCGATGTGGTGTCGCTTTCAGATACTATAGGCGTTTCTACTGCGGAGCTCATTACGCCACTGTTCCAAACGCTGATTCCTAAATTCCCACACATTGAGTTTGGTGCTCATCTGCATTCCAATCCCAATTCAGCTGCTGAGAAAGTAAAGGCTGCAATGGGTGGAGGCTGTAGAAGAATAGATGGAGCCATTCGAGGGTATGGGGGTTGTCCAATGGCCAAAGATGAGCTTGTTGGTAATATGGCTACAGAAACTATCCTTGAGACAATTAAAGGTCTGGGAGTAGAGTTAACAATAGATGAAGAGCAGTTTGACGCGTGTCTCGTACTTTCGAATAAAATATTTCTGAATTAGATGAGTGTTGATCAGATCATAGTTCTTGCCGTCATAATTGGTGCATTGATTCTCTTTGCAACCGAATGGCTTTCCATAGATCTCGTGGGAATTTTAATCCTGGTTTCATTGACAGCTACTGGAGTGATCTCTCCAGAAGAGGGTTTGTCTGGGTTCAGTAATCCTGCTGCAATTACCGTGGCATTCATGTTTGTATTGAGTTATTCATTACTCAAAACCGGCTCATTACAGCGGATTGGTCCTTATTTAGGTCCTATTTTTAAGAAGAATTTCAATTTGGGGATTCTGATTATGATGGTATTTGTTGGGTTGGTTTCGGCATTTATTAATAATACGCCAATTGTGGCGATGTTTATCCCTGTGATGATTAGTGTTGCCAATTTATCAGGATATAGTCCATCAAAGCTGTTAATTCCTTTGTCCTATGCCTCCATTTTTGGGGGAATGTGCACCATGATTGGTACTTCTACTAATATGTTAGTTAATGGTATAGCGATGGAGAATGGAATGGAAGAATTTCCTCTTTTCTTAAGCGCACCAATTGGGTTGGTATTTGTAGTCGTCGGAGCTGTTTACATATTTCTATTTGGAAAAAAACTGTTGCCAGACCGGATTTCTAATTCAGATTTGAATCAAAAGTTTGGGATGCGAGATTATATCTCAGAAATAGAAGTCTTGACGGAATCAGAGTTTGTTGGTCAACGCATAATGGATTCTATTTTAGTGACGGAGCTTTCAATTGATGTGATTGAAATTCGTAGGAATGGCAATCTATTTACTTTGCCAGCTGGTGATTTTGTGATCAGATCTGGAGATACCTTAAAGCTTAGATGTGATGTGGAGAAAATGAAAGCGCTACGTGACAGACTAAAAGTAAACTTTAATACAGATGCGGTTCGATTAAATCAAAGTGAAATTCAGCGTGGCGATACGTCCATATTGGAGTTGGTCATCACTTCGGGATCAGAATTTGAAGGTAAGAATCTGCGTGAAATGGACTTTAGAAGAAGATACCGTGCGATTCCTTTAGCAATAATGCATCATGAAAACGTGGTTCACGAAGACCTACATGAGGTTAAGCTCAACGCGGGTGATATTCTGTTAACCGAGATCAAAACTCATCGGCTGAACAACCTAAAGAGACAAGAGATGACCCAAAGGAGTCCTTTTATCGTCTTGTCCGAAGAAGGGTTGATTGATTTTAACAAGAAAAAGTTTCTCACAGTATTATCAGTGATTATCGGAGTAATCTTAATTTCTTCATTTAATCTGCTTTCAATTCCAATAGCCACCTTGTTGGGTACGGTTGTTCTTGTTTTGTCAAAGACAATTACCATGCGTGAAGTCCATGAGTCGATTGAATGGAAAATTATTTTTTTATTAGCGGGAGCGCTCAGTCTTGGCATAGCTATGGATCGAAGTGGGCTTGCAGCGATGGTTGCAGATGGTCTGTTAAGTAATCTCGGGCAGTTTGGTCCAGTGGTGATACTTTCGGGCCTCTATTTGCTTACTTCACTGCTTACTGAAGTGATGAGTAATAATGCTTCTGCCGCACTACTTACGCCAATTGCAATTACCACTGCATCTGAGATGGAGTTGAGTCCATATCCATTTATGATTGCGGTGATGATCGCAGCTTCTGCGAGTTTTATGACTCCTATTGGATATCAAACGAACACTATGGTTTATAGTGCTGGTCAATACAAGTTTGGGGATTTCTTTAAAGTGGGGTTTGGTTTAAATCTTCTTTTTTGGATTTTGGCAACTTTGTTGATCCCAGTTTTATATCCTTTTTAAAGTAGTTTGTATTTCTTACCAGGTAGGGATTTAACTAAACCCTGAAACTCCAAATTTAAGAGGTTACTGGCCAATGTGTTGACCGGTATTTGTGTGCGCCACGACAGTTCGTCAATAGGAATACCCGTTTTGTGTTCGGAAAGGATAGACGCAATTTTTTGATCTTCTTCAGAAAGAGCACTATAGTCTGGTTTTTCATTCCCAGGCATCGGTTCATCGTCCCAGTTGAGGTGGTACTTCAGGTCATTAACTCCAGTGTAAAGGAGGGCTTTCTGGTTTCTGATAAGGTAATTGCACCCCTCTGAATACTTATTGCTCAAATCTCCGGGAATGGCAAACACGAGTTTATTATAAGAATCAGCAATGTTAGCAGTAATTAGAGCACCACCCTTTTTGGCCGCTTCCACTACAATCACTGCATCACTCATTCCTGCTATGATCCGATTTCGTGCTGGGAAGTAGTGTGCTTCGGGCTTAGTTCCTGGTGGATTTTCAGAAATTAAACCTCCAGATTCGATCATTTCTTCTGCCTGTTTTCTATGGATAGAAGGGTAGATTTTATCTAAGCCGCCTGCCAGTACCCCAATGGTCGGGATGTTATTCCTTAGAGCTGCTCTGTGAGAAGTGATGTCAATACCATAGGCCAATCCACTAACGATAACCACATCCAGACTTTTACAATCTTCTACAATTTTGGAGGCAACAGCTTCACCGTATTCCGTGGAATTTCGGGTTCCTACAATGGCTAGTACACGCTGCCACTCATTTATCTTTCCCTTGGAGTAGATTATGTTTGGAGCATCTACTGCTTGTTTGAGTTTGGTAGGGTAGGAGCTGTCTGTAAAGTGATGAATATCAATGCCTTTCTTTGTACATTGATCGATGATGAGCTCAGATTCCTTTAGGTACTTTGAAGATTTAATGATCTGTATTTTTTCAGGGCCAATACCTGGGATTTTTTCCAGATTCTTAGATGTGGCTTTGAAAATATTGGATGCAGAACCGCAGTATGCAATTAAATTTTTTGCGTTCACATCCCCAATGCCTGGAATTAGCTCCAGGGCTAACTGATAAATTTTTTCACTCATTTATCAATCCAGCTCTTTTTTTAACGTTTCGAGGAAGTTTTTCACCTTTTTGAGGGATTCGATGAGCTCTACTTTATTAGTGGCTGCGTCTACATCATTTTTAATGAAATCACGAGCACCTTGTAGCGTAAAGCCTTTCTCTTTTACCAAATAGTAGATAAGCTTGACATTTTTGATGTCTTCTTTGGTAAACTGCCGGTTGCCTTTGCGGTTTTTCTTAGGTTTGATGATATCAAATTCACCTTCCCAAAACCGAATGAGAGAGGTTGCTACCCCTAATTCGTCCGCAACTTCACCGATGGTGAAGTACTTTTTTTCTATTTCTTTTTCCTTATAAGGCACGGTGAAAAATTTCAGTTTTGAATATAGGTAATAATCCCATTATCGTCAATGATTATCTGGTTTTCGGGAAAATCTTCCTCTGTTAATTTCTTAATCGATCCCAATGCACGATTTTGAGCGTCGGCTCTGGGACCTAAACTATAGCTCTGGTAAAAGGAATGAATTTGGCCAGTCAGGAAATTTCCTTTAGGATCTAATTTCACATCCAATAACGGAGCTTCTCCACTTACTCCACGTAAGTTGAAACGACCATAAGTGAGAAAATTGCCGAGTGAGTAGGCGATTAATTTGTTCTTATATACTTCTAAGCCACGAACTACATGTGGCCCATGTCCGATAATGATGTCAGCGCCGTAATCAATCAGCTTGTGACTAAATGCATAGATATTGCCCCGGTCTTCGCCATAGTAATATTCCCGTTTCCGGGTTACGTGCATGTTTTTTGATCCCTCGGCTCCACCATGCACCGATACCACCACGATATCTGAAATGGAATCGAGTTTCTGGATGATCTCGATTGCCCGATCTTCATCGTAAAAAGTAAGAGTGCCCCTGTTAGGAGCAAAGGAGACAAACCCAACTTTTAAATGCCCGATTTTCGCCATAGTATAGGGTTGCTCAATAGCACCTGAGTAAACCAAACCTAGTGAGTCCAAAGTCCTTTGTGTACTAATTCGACCAGGCGTACCAAAGTCATTCGCATGATTATTGGCCAATGAAATCAAATCGAACCCAGCTTCTACCAGGTTTGATGTAAGTCTGGTTGGCATTTTGAATAAATAGCAGGCCTTTGGGTTGGAGCAGGTTTTCTGATCTCCTTCACCATCAAGGACAGTGCCTTCCAGATTTCCAAAAGTGATGTCAGCATGTGATAACAACTCTCTGGTGTCATCCCATAGATACGCTCCATTGCCACCAGGTAGGTAGCTTTCGTTTGGGAATTTAGTGCCCATCATGATGTCTCCTACAGCCATCAGTCTGACCGTATCAGGAATCAAGCGTTTAATAGCAATGTCAACCTCTGCAAAAAGCGAATCAAGTGTGTCACCTTTTTGTGTGATTAAGTAAGTTGTTGGTTTAGGGATGCTGTCAAAGTGCAATGTGTCAACAGGAGACTTGGAGGAGGTGGTGCTTACGACGGATGATGTCTTACAGTTCGTAAGTACAAGGATTATGATGATCCAAAGTAATCCGTGATTGATGTGGCGCATTCATTTTTTATTAGCCTACAAAAATACATGAGCAGAACTAACTGAGCTCTTGAGTTTTCCACAACTTTTAGACAATCACAACTTGAAGTAAAAAAAGCCATCCCAACTTTAAGTCGGGATGGCTTTAGAATCTTCTGATCTTTGTGATTAATAGGATCCCATTGCTTGATTTTCTAGAGAAGCAAGCCGTAGCACTTCCTCATATTCTTCAGCATTAATGTCCTTGTAGAAATAATGCACCGGATTCTGAGCTACACCTTCCATCTTTACTTCGTAATGAAGGTGTGGAGCGGTAGATTTACCGGAGTTTCCAGAGTATCCGATTAGCTCGCCACGTTTTACTTTCTGACCACTTTTTACTTTAAACTCGCTCATGTGGGCATATTTGGTGATGTAGCCAAACCCATGATCAATTTCTATTTGATTTCCGTATCCTGTAAGACTTCTACGCGTATATCGGATTGTTCCATCTCCGGTTGCGTAAATTGGAGTTCCCTTGGGTAACGACCAGTCTACACCATGATGTGGCCTTCGTACTTTCAGAATTGGATCCATTCGATAGCCAAAACCACTGGATAGTCTTCTAATGTGCTCTTTGGCTACAGGCTGAATAGCCGGAAGAGATGCCAGCATTTCTTCTTTATTCAACGCCAAATCCATGATTTCATCATAAGACTTGGTTTGAATGTACATTTGCTTTTTGAGCTGATCTAGTCGCTGGTAATTCTCCATTACCAGATCTTCTCTTTCCAAACCTTCTTCTAAAAGATCCTTGTATCGGTTGGCTCCCCCAAATCCCGCTTTTCTAACTTCTTCAGGAATTGGCTCGGCACCCATGATCACTCGGTAGATATTGTCATCACGCTCCTGAAGGTTGGAGAGCATGTTATTCGCATTCTCCACCTCTGTGCTGAGAAGGTCATAGTAGATCTTCAACTCCTCATTTTCTTTTCTCAACAATGCCTCTTCAGGTGATTCAAAGTACGTGATGTACACGAATACAATGCCTGCTGCAAGCAACAATGCTAAGGTTAAGAATCCTAGCGAATTCCATATGATATCCCATGTGGAAACCCTTATTCGCTCGTATCTACATGACTCAGTGTCATAATAATACTTAATTCTAGCCATTGGTCGATGTTAATATTATTTTCAACTAGTTTTGCTTAGCTGGATAAACCAAAACTAACCAGCAAATTACGGTTTTTAATTGATTAAAACCAAATTATTAACTATAACTCATTAATGATCAGTTAGTTACATGGATTCAAAGGTCATCAGAGCCAAATTTCTAGAGTTTTTTAATTCCAAAGCACATAAAATCGTTTCATCGGCACCAATTGTAGTGCAGAATGATCCTACCCTAATGTTTACAAACGCAGGGATGAATCAGTTCAAAGATTATTTTTTGGGAAATAAGACCCCTGATTCAAATAGAGTTGCAGATACACAAAAGTGTCTTCGCGTATCCGGGAAGCATAATGACCTGGAAGAGGTAGGGCTGGACACATACCATCATACCATGTTTGAGATGTTGGGAAACTGGTCATTCGGTGATTATTTCAAACAAGAAGCGATTGAGTGGGCCTGGGAGTTTTTAACAGAAGTATGTGAGTTGCCAGCTGACCGAATGTATGCAACAGTATTTGAAGGTGATGCAAGTGAAAACCTTGAATCCGATGAAGAAGCAAGGTCATTTTGGAAGTCATTAATCCCAGAAAGCAGAATCCTCAACGGTAATAAGAAGGATAATTTTTGGGAAATGGGAGATATTGGCCCCTGTGGTCCATGCTCCGAAATTCACATCGACTTAAGGTCAGATGAAGAAGTGGCTAAATCCTCTGGAAGAGATCTGGTCAATCAGGACCACCCTCTAGTTGTGGAAATATGGAATTTGGTTTTCATGCAGTTTAACCGCCAGGCGAACGGTTCGTTAAAAAACTTACCGCAGCAGCATGTGGACACAGGAATGGGCTTTGAGCGATTAGCTATGGCTGTTCAGAAAAAGCAGTCCAATTACGATACCGATGTTTTCCAACCTACTATTCAGGCAATTGCTAAGAAAGCAGGTGTTGATTATGGGAAAGATGAAAAGATAGACATTGCGATTCGCGTTATCTCCGACCACATTCGCGCTATTTCGTTCACCATTGCTGATGGACAATTGCCAGGAAATGCCAAAGCAGGCTATGTGATCCGAAGAATCCTGAGAAGGGCTGTTCGGTATGGATATACTTTCCTGAATTTTAAAGAGCCATTTTTAACGGAGCTTGTGCCGCTGCTGGCCGATCAGTTCAAAGAAGTCTTCCCTGAACTCGATGCGCAACGCGCTTTTGTTGGTAAAGTCATTAAAGAGGAAGAAGTGGCTTTTCTGAGAACGTTAGACAAAGGCTTGAAGAGATTTGAGACCATTAAGGCAGAAACTTCCGGTAAGGTTATCGATGGGAAAGTGGTTTTTGAACTATACGATACTTATGGTTTTCCTTTGGACCTAACGTCACTGATTGCACGCGAGAATGGACTTTCTGTTGATGAAAGTGGTTTTCAGGCAGAGATGACCAAACAGAAAGAACGATCAAAAAGTGCTGCGCAGCAGTCCACCGGAGATTGGAACGTGCTGCAAGATGCAGATATGCCAGTTTTTTTAGGTTACGAGCAGCTAGAGTCAGCAGCCCGAATAACCAGATATAGAGAAGTCAAGCAAAAGAATAAGTCTTTTTACCAGATCGTGTTGGATCAGACACCATTTTATGCCGAAAGTGGTGGACAGGTGGGTGATACAGGAGTTTTGATAGGGGAAGGAGAGCAGGTAGCTGTCTTTGATACGAAAAAGGAAAATGACCTGATCGTACACTATGCCAATGAGCTGCCTAAGAATCTGGAGGTAACATTTACCGCAAAGGTGAAGGCTGAAAAAAGGCTTTTGACCGAAAACAACCACTCAGCGACTCATTTGCTTCATGCGGCCCTACGTGATGTGCTAGGAGATCATGTCCAGCAAAAAGGATCGTTGGTTAATGAAAAAGCTTTACGGTTTGATTTCTCCCATTTTGCTAAAGTGACCGATGAGGAATTGTCACAGGTAGAGACGATTGTGAATCGAAAGATACGAGAAAACATTTCTCTGGATGAAAAAAGGAATGTACCGATTGAAGAAGCAAAGTCAATGGGTGCGATGGCGCTATTTGGGGAGAAGTATGGCGATTTTGTCCGAGTAGTTACTTTTGATAAAAACTACTCAGTAGAACTATGTGGAGGTACGCATGTTCCAGCTACTGGTAACATCGGTTTGTTGAAAATTGTCAGTGAAAGTTCAGTGGCTGCTGGAGTTCGTAGAATTGAAGCGATCACAGCAGATAGAGCAGAGCAGTATGTGGATGAGGAATTGGATTTGCTTGCTCAGATCAAAGAGCTATTAAAAAGCCCTAAAGATCCAAAGAAGGCTATTCAGTCACTATTGGATGAAAAGAATGAATTACAAAAGAGAATAGATGAGCTGAATCAGCAACAGGGAAGTGCCCTGAAGGCTGACCTAATCAAATCAGTTCGGGAAATAAATGGCGTCAAGGTAATCACCCAGGTAATCAACGTGCCTGATGCCAATGTACTTAAGCAACTTTCATTTGAACTCAAAAATGAAGTTCCTAATCTCGTAGCGGTTTTGGCTGCCAACATGAACGAAAAACCAATGTTAAGTGTCATAATGGATGACAGCCTTGTGAAAGAACATGGTCTTAACGCTGGTGAAATGGTTCGAGGTATGGCTAAAGAAATCAAAGGAGGCGGAGGCGGACAGCCATTCTATGCCACCGCAGGTGGAAAAGATGTGGCTGGATTGCCAAAAGCTCTGGAGGTGGGGATTCAATTATTGAATGACAAACTGAACACTGAGATTAAATGATTTCACCAGAAGTGAAAGAGAAGTACCAACTAGTGATTGGCCTGGAAGTACATGCACAACTGCATACAGAGTCGAAGATTTTTTCTGGGGACAGCAACTCATTTGGAGATGCTCCAAATACAAACGTGAGCGTTATTTCTCTCGGGCACCCGGGAGTAATGCCTAAGCTGAATAAAAGAGCTGTAGAGTTTGCTGTTCGGATGGGATTGGCCTGCAATTGTGAAATAAGTGAGTACCAGTTTTTTGATAGAAAGAATTACTTCTACCCCGATTTACCCAAAGGGTATCAGGTGACTCAGGATAAAACTCCAATTTGTGTAGGAGGAGAGGTGCCCGTATACTTTGGAGATAATGTTCACTCTAAAGTGATTCTGAACAGAATTCATCTGGAAGAAGATGCTGGTAAATCCATACACCTCGAAGGTGAAAAGGATACGCTAATAGACCTGAATAGGGCGGGTGTCCCACTGATAGAAATTGTGACCGAACCAGTTATCCACTCAGCGGAGGAAGCAGGAGCCTTTCTAGCAGAAGTTCGCCGCATTGTCCGGTATCTTGGTATCTGCGATGGTAATATGGAGGAGGGATCGTTGCGATGTGATGCCAACGTATCTGTACGGTTAAAGACGACAGAAGAGCTTGGGAAAAAAGTGGAGTTGAAAAACATGAATTCCATAAAGAGTGTCATCCGAGCGATTGAGCACGAGATGGAAAGACAAATTGACCTGATAGAAGATGGAGAAGAAATCTTGTCTGAGACCAGGACATTCGATGTGAACACAGGTCGGTCATCAGGAATGCGTACCAAAGAGGAGCTAAATGATTACCGATATTTTCCTGAGCCAGATTTGAGTCCGATTCATGTGACTGAAGCCTGGTTACATGAGATTAGAGATACACAACCTACACTACCCGCTCAGTTTAGAAGAAAATTTCAGGAGGAATTTGGTCTGAGCTTGTATGATGCAGAAGTGTTGACAGACAAGAAGGAGCTTGCCTATTTCTTTGATACATTTTGTGAGCATACCTCAAATTATAAAGCAGCTGCAAACTGGACCATGGGTCCCATTAAGTCTTATCTAAACGAGCATGGCAAAGAAATCGATCAGTTAGAGATTGGAGTAAGTCGCTTGGCTGAGGTAATTGATCTTGTCGATCAAAATACCGTTAGTTTCTCGGCAGCTAGCCAGCAGCTACTGCCGTACTTATTTGAACATCCACATGTAGTGGCTTCAGAAGCAGCTAAGTCCTTGAATATCCTTCAGGATTCAGACTCAGGATCCATCCAGCCGATTATCGACGTGGTGATTGCTGAAAATCCGGATAAGGTAAAAGCCTATAGGAATGGCAAAAAAGGGTTGATAGGGATGTTCATGGGAGAGGTAATGAAGAAAACACAGGGAAAAGTTGATCCGAAAGTCGCTAACAAGCTATTAAGAGATTCATTAGAATTGTAATATGAAAATGATGAAAAACGTAATACCAGTACTCATTCTTATAATCTTCACCTGGGGTTGTTCAGAACAATCAGGTCGAAAAGGTGTGCCAATCAGCGGTAAAGTTGAAAACCCAATTGACGGTGAATTGGTGGTGCTCAACGAGTTTAAAGAAACGGGGTTGACCCCAATTGATACGATTGAAGTTGCCAAGTCTGGTGAATTCAATTTTTCTATCGACGTGGACTACCCCACTTTTTATAAACTGAATTTCTACAACCGTCAGCAATTGAATATGGTGTTTGATGGCAAGGAAAAGGAAGTCGAAATTCTAATTGAAGGGGATAATCCGCAGGGAGAAGTGTCTATCACAGGCTCTAAGCATAGTAAGTATGTGAAGCAGATAGAAGGTTTGATGCGTGATCAACAATCCGACGTTCAGGACTTAAATAATCAGGCGATCGAAGCTCGTGCCAGTAAGGATGGTGATGCGATGGAACGTATAACTAACGAATATTATGATTTGATGCGTGTCAGACAGCAAGAATTCAAAGAGTATCTCTGGAGTATCACGCCATCACTGGCAGTTATTTATGGGCTAGAGTCCTTGCCGATTAATGAACATTTTACGTTTTATGATAGCGTATCTCAAGAAATGCGCAAAGACAGTTTACTAGTTAAAAACTTCTTTGTAAAAGGATTGATTAACAAAGTAGATGGAGCACGTGAACTGGCCATTGGCGCAGACGCACCAGAGATTTCATTACCCAACCCAGATGGAGAAACCATCACACTTTCTTCGTTAAAAGGGAAGTACGTACTGATCGATTTTTGGGCAGCATGGTGTAAGCCATGTCGAGCAGAAAACCCAAATGTGGTTAGAGTGTATGAGCAGTACGGAGGCGAGAATTTTGAGATTTTAGGTGTCTCATTGGATCGTACTCGTGAAGCATGGGTAAAGGCAATTAAGCAAGATGGTCTTCCATGGAAACATGTAAGTGACTTGAAGTACTTTAACTCAGAAGCTGCTCAGAAGTATCAGATTTCTGCGATTCCCGCCACTTACTTGATTGATCCTGATGGTAAGATTATTGCTAAGAATTTACGAGGACCTAGCCTGGAAGCTAAGTTGAAAGAGATATTTGGCTGATAAAGCCTCCACTATAAGAACATTTTCTGAAGCGCCTCCCAAAGGCGCTTTTTTTGTGCCGGATCGCCATGCAAATCTGCTGGGGCCACTGAAGTCAAAATGTGCTGCGAAGCATGATGTGTCGGCTCAAATAGGGGGATTTGCTGACCTACTTTCAACTCCAACTCTTTGCCATACCCAAAGCATAATAAGTTTTTGTAATGTGGCGAATAGCTAGCTATTTCTTCCATGATATGGGCTGTGTGGAAGTCTTTTTTGATGGCCTGAAGAATCTTGATCAGCAGCTCTTTGTCTTGGGATGTGAGTGGAGGAGTCCAAATAGCCAGTTCGTGAGTCTTAGGTTCCTCTTGCTTAGGCTCTGGTACGGATACCATCGGTTGAGGAGCTGGTTCTTCTACTTTAGAAACCGAATGATCTTCTGACTCAAGTGCAGTTTTTTCATCGGTTGCACTGACGGTTGGTTCATCTACAATGTAGATGGGTTCTGTGATAAATAAAGGAAGGTAATTGTCGTCCATTTATTTCATCTTGAATATGGATTTCAGCTCTACAGCATCCTCCGGGTTCATTCGTTTACCTAAAACTAAGCGTAGCTGTCTTCTTCTCAAAGCTCCTTCATAAAGTTCTTTTTCTAAATCAGTTTCAGGGGCCACATCTGGAACATCGATGGGTCGGCCTATTTGATCTACAGCCACAAAGGTGAAAAATGCTCTATTTGATTCTATTTTTCTTCCTGATGGAACATCCTCTGCAGTCACCTCAATGTAAACTTCCATAGAAGAGCTAAATGAACGTGTTACGAACGCAGTTAAAGTCACCACATTGCCCAATTGGATTGGTTTGGAAAAGGAGATGTTATCAACTGAGGCCGTCACTACGATCCGATTGCTGTGACGCTGAGCAGCTATAGCTGAGACGATATCCATCCAGTGCATCAGCCGTCCTCCCATTAGATTGTTGAGTGTGTTGGTATCATTTGGGAGCACCATTTCGGTCATTGTTACGAATGACTCCTTGCAATTTTTTGCTTTTTTTGGCATCTTATTTCCATCCTTTTTCACCCCGCAAAGGTACGAAGCTGAAGTTGCTAAATGCTTTTTTAGAAATTTTGTTTTCTCCAACTTTCTTCAAGCGATACATCACCTGGCTCTTGTCATTCCCAACTGGTATAATGAGTTTACCGCCGACTTTCAGCTGTTTTACCAGGTCCTGGGGAAGGGTAGGCGCTCCTGCTGTAACGATGATGCCATCGTAAGGAGCATGTTCAGTTAATCCTTTGGAGCCATCCCCATGGAAAAACCGGGGACGGTAACCAAGCTGTGGTAGGAACGTCTTTGTCTTTTGGTACAGTACTTTGTTATACTCGATGGTATAGACATCAGCTCCTAACTCTAAAAGGATGGCCGCCTGATAGCCTGATCCTGTACCTATTTCCAGAATTTTATCTCCGGGTTTTATTTCTAATAATTCAGATTGAAAAGCGACCGTGTAGGGTTGTGAGATCGTTTGTCCCTGACCAATGGGAAATGCCTTGTCTTCATAAGCATGAGTAACGAATATGTCATCAAAGAAAAAGTGTCTGGGTAGTTTAAGCATTGCATCCAATACCCGTTGGTCTTTGATTCCTTTAGATGCTACCTCTTTAATTAGTAGCTTTCGCATTCCTTTATGCTTGTAGGTGTCTTTCAATTATTTTTGATTGTCTATTATTGCACTAGGTACTATTAACCAGCCACTGAACTCAAAAAAATTCATGTTTACCGGCATCATTGAATCACTCGGCAATCTTACTCAAACAAAAAGAGAAGGTAGTAATTTGCATCTCGAAATTTCTTCTGACATCAGTCACGAATTGAAGGTAGATCAGAGTGTGAGCCACAATGGAGTGTGTCTTACCGTGACAAGCGTTAGCGATGGTAAGCATTGGGTGACAGCAGTAGATGAAACATTGCGAAAATCTAATATTGGTCAATTAGTTGAAGGAGATTTAATTAATCTAGAGCGATGTGTCCAAATGAATGGTCGGCTTGATGGTCACATTGTTCAGGGACATGTAGACACTACTGCTGAGGTCAAACAAGTAGAGGATGAAGATGGCTCCTGGGTATTTACTTTTCAGTTGAATAATCCGGGTTTAATGGTGGAGAAAGGGAGTGTTTGCATAAATGGAACGAGCCTTACATGCTATGATGTGAAGGACAATATGTTCCGTGTTGCAATTATTCCTTACACTTTTGAGCACACAAATTTTATAAATCTCCAAAAAAGTAGTATTGTTAATGTTGAATTCGATATTGTAGGTAAATACATACAAAAATTAACCAGTCTTAATACAGCTAGTCCACTATGATCCTTAACTGTATGATTGTTGACGATGATGAAATGTCTCGTCTTCTCGTAAGTAAATTCGTTGAGCAAACCGACTTTCTAAACCTAACTCACGTGTTAGATAACACGATAGAAGCGTCCAATATTCTCATCGATGAAAAGAACAACGATGTTGATCTGGTATTTCTCGATGTGGAGATGCCGGAAATGACGGGTCTTGATCTTGCCAAATCTTTGAAAAACACCTATCCGATTATTTTCATCACTTCTAAAAAGGAGTACGCCATTGAGGCATTTGAAGATAATGTGCTGGATTATTTGGTAAAACCATTTGAGTATAGCCGGTTTCTAAAGTCGGCTGTAAAAGCTAAAGAGCAACGCGATAAAGAGCTGAAGTATGCGGAAAAGGAGGATCATCTCTTTGTGAAATCAGGCTCTAAGTTCGTACGTATACCATACGAAGAGTTGTACTTTGTCGAAGCTTTAGCTGATTACGTGATTTTCAACACCGTGAAAGGGAAGTACATCGTCCATCACACGATGAAAGGAATTGAAAAGAGGCTACCAGTAAGTATATTCAGCAGGGTTCACCGGTCATATATCGTGAATAGAAATCGAATCAATCACATTGAGGATTTCAATATTGCCATTAGTGATAAAGTTATTCCGATTGGGGCATCGTACAAAGAAGCTTTCTTAGAGAAAGTGAATATGCTCTGATTTACTCGCTAGATACTGGTAAACTGTTACCCAGCCATAGCTGAAGAGTAGACCAATTCCTGCTCCGACTAAAATATCACCTGGATAGTGTACGCCAAGGTATACACGACTGTAGGCAATGATTCCTGCCCAAACCAATAGCAGGATTCCTTTTTTGGAACGTTCAGTAAAAAAGAAAAATCCGGCGACAGCAAAAGAGTTGGCGGAATGGCCAGAGGCAAAGCCATAAAGTCCACGACATTTATCAACGATGTGTACCAAACCCTCAAGCTCCGGATCTTTGCATGGTCTGAAACGCTCGAAAAATGGCTTCATAAAGGATGCAGTTGTTTGGTCGGTACAAAGGATTATAAGTCCGATGACGAGCAGAGGCTGATAAACGTGCCTACCATAGGTTTTGGCCAGGAAGAAAATCAGTACAAGGTAGAGTGGTATCCAGACGTATTTGTCGGACATAAATATCATGAACGAGTCCAGGTAGGGACTTCCAAGCCCATTCAAAAACAGGAAGAGGTTCTTATCCAGGTCTTTCAGCCACTCAAGCATTATCTATCCAATTGAGGTCCTTTTTTAGCCATTTAAGTGATTCAGCCTCAGCAGTACCTTCAGCGGGTTGGTGATCGTATTCCCAATTGGCTTGAGGGGGCATACTCATGAGTATAGACTCGGTTCTCCCATTGGTGTCTAAACCAAATTTTGTGCCTCGATCCCATACGAGGTTGAACTCTACATACCTACCTCTGCGCATTTTCTGCCAATGGAGGTTTTCATCTGTATAAGCTTTGTCTCTGGACTGATTGGCATAGTGTGTGTAAATAGGAATGAATGATTGACCCACATTTTGCTGGAAGGACCATAATTGCGCAAAACTCAGGCCTTCCTTTTTTTCGTTTAGGTGATCGTAGAAGATACCACCAACGCCGCGAGTTTCATTTCTATGTTTGATATAGAAGTAGTCATCTGCCCATTTCTTGAATCGAGGGTAATAATCAGGACTGGCATCATCACATACTCTTTTAAGTGATTGATGGATGAACTGACCGGAGCTGCTATCCACATAATGAGGGGTCAAATCGATACCTCCTCCAAACCAGTAAGTGGATTGGTTGTTGTTAATGCTTTCCGTTTCGAAGTACCTGACATTCATATGAATAATAGGTACCCATGGATTCTTTGGGTGTAAGACAATAGAAACGCCTGTGGCATAGAATGTTGATTCAGAGAAGCCTAAGGCTTTTTGTATTTTTTCTGGCAAGGTTCCATGAACGGCAGAGAAATTCACGCCACCCTTCTCAATTAAACCCCCGTTAAGTATCACTCTGGAACGACCTCCGCCACCTTCTTGCCTTGTCCAATTGTCCTCTTTGAATTTAGAAGCGCCATCGAGTTTTTCAAGACTCAGGCAAATCTCGTCTTGCAGGTTTTTAAACCAGTCCGTTATCGTTTCTTTATTTCTCATAATTAAAAAGGGTACCCAATTCCGATATTGAGACTTGCGTGGTTTCTAAAGTCCCACAGGTCATTCAACTTGTAATCATTCAATAAAAATCGTTCACCTTTTGGATAGCCTGGGTCGACAATCTTATACGCCAGATCAAGCCGTAGTACAAGGAAAGAGAAATCAAAGCGAAGACCAAAACCTGAACCTACAGCAAGTTCTCTTGCAACCTCATTGAGTCTGAAGGACCCATTATCCTCTCCAAAGGCATCACCTTTCAATTTAGGGCTATTCCAAAGCCACATGTTGCCCGCATCGATAAAAAGTGCATAGTCAATAAATCCAACAAGACTCGATCGAAATTCAGCACTTGTTTCTAGTAAAATATCTCCTGTACGTTCTGTTTTATAATCAAGAGCGATACCGGAAGTTTCTGTAGAGTCAATCTGTGCATATGCCCCAGGGCCCAGGCGTCGAGGTTGCCAGGCACGGATACTATTACTGCCACCAGCAAAGAAGTATTTTTCATAAGGTAGGCTGCCATTGTTATTGTCGCCATAGGAGTAAGCTGCCCCAACCTTTGCTTTATATGCAAATGATGATCTGGACGTGAGTTTTATGTTTTGTCGGAATTCGAACGTTGCTTTTAGGTACTTGTAGTTTTCCAGATCTTGAAATGCAGGTAAATTATTAAATGCATTTAACAGGTTTCCTCCTGATTCCAACGACGCTTGTATAAAGTGTGAATTATTATTACTAACTCCATAATTCCCATGATTGAACCGGGCAGAAAATGATGAGAATACCACGAAAGAAGGGTTGAATAATGCAATCAACGATTGATTTCCAGTAGCAATGAGGTCCTCTTTGAATGACTCGAGCGGATCGGAAAAAATATAACTGGCATCAAAAGGGGTAAAAGTATACTGCGCTTCATCTTCCACCTGCCAGATATAAGACATGCTGGTGTTGACCGTATTTCGCTCATACTCTTGTATTCGGTTTTCAAAGTTAATCCCACCAATGATCTTTGTTCGAGGGTTGAACCTTCCCATGTGATTTCTGAGTCTCTCATTTAATGGAAAGATGAATTGAGGGAATGTGAATGTAAGTGTAGCACCGTATTGCAACCGAGAATAATTAAAATTATTTACGTCATCAGATCCATCATCAGTTACTCCCTGGATTCCCTGAATACTCGCATTTCCATCAAACTGTACAATCTCCAATCCGCCAAAAATATTTCTTCCCTTGACTGTTAGATTAAAAAACGGTCCCGGAAATCCTTGATCTTCAAATACGCTGAGTCCTGTTTCAGTAGATGTTTGGTACTTTTTTAATGGACTGGTAAAAATACTGGCTATGAATTGACCTCCAGTGGTATCGTAGTTTACGTTGACAAATTTGAATATATCTAGATAGGAGAGTTGTCTCTGTGTTTCCAGCGTAAGTTTTTTGCTATACAAACTATCCTCCTTCAAGAAAACACGACGACTTATTAACCGCTCAGAATACCTGCTGCCCTTAAAGTTGTAAGTGACACTATTGTATTCTACAGGTTTTAAATAGCGGTTCACCCCAGTCTGCTCTGCTGAGAAAATGATGGAGTCAAGACGATAAGAGCGGTGACTCTTTTTATCCGGTGGGTTTACAATGGATTGTCGGATTACAAGCTGATTATTGTCTAGAATAGTTGAATCAACCTCAAATAGGACGTATTGTCTTTTAAAATTATAGAAACCATTATTGCTCATTAGATCGTATACTCGATCTCGTTCTTTCGCGAAGAGGTCCTGATTGTATTGCTGATCGATCAATTTATGCTCAGCTATATCATTCATAAAAATTTCTTCAATTTTCGAATCTTTGATTGAGTAAATCAAAGAATCAATTGTGTAAACATCGTTTTCATTGATGGTATAGTTGATGATTTTTTTTTTGTTTTTCGACTTGACAGAATGCTCGAGAGAAGCATTAAAATAGCCGTGCGCAAACAAGTAGTTTTGAATGTTGAAAGCCGAACCCTCAATTTTTGAACTATCAAAAACAGCAAGCTCTTCTCCCCATCTCATCAACAGATTACCTTCACTTAATTTTTTGTCCTTTTTATCAAGTTTTTGAATGCGTTTCGTATTGAGTTTCGATTTCCGTTTGGAAGTGTTGGCTTTATTGATCTTTTGACGGTATTTTCTATCAATCTTTTCACGATTATCGGCGATTCGTGATGAATCGTAAAAAGTCTCTCCAAATTTACGGACATGGAAAAGGTGCGCAATCGGGAAGATCCCTAGTCGCGTGTTGGGGGATTGTGTAAGCTGACCTCTCAGAGCTTCTTTAGATACTTTTCCCGAGGTATGAATTTTCTGATTTTTCAGAACTGATTCATCCTTTTTTAGGTACTTTGTGCCCAAACAAGACGATAGGACTATGGGTAATAGCAATAATACAGTTCTTACTCTCAACTCCAACTCACCATATGGTTTCTAACAAACAGTCAAAATTCATTAAATCGCTGAAGATAAAAAAGTACAGGTCCAAGGAAATGTGTTTCCTCGCCGAAGGACGTAAAAATGTCCTTGAAGGATTAGCAAATGGACTGAAGGTAAAATATCTTTTGGCAACTTCTGAATTCGTTAAAGATAACAAACAAGACCTATCCATTGTTGAGTCTCAACTAATTGAGTGCACAAATACTGAATTAACTGATTTAGGAACATTTACTACGAACAATGATTGTCTGGCTGTTTTCGAAATTCCTGTGATTAATCAGCCATTAGATCACAGCCAGCACATCGTTTTATTGGATGGAGTAAGTGATCCAGGCAATCTCGGAACAATCATTCGTACCATGGACTGGTTTGGGTTTAATCAGCTCATTTGCTCTAAAGACACTACTGATTTCTATAATCCCAAAGTGATCAATGCAACCATGGGCTCTTTTGCACGAATGCATGTCAACTATGCAAACATTGTTGATACAATTAAGGACTCTCCAATGGAAGCTTACGGAGCTGACCTGAACGGTACGCCATTGGATCAATGGAAGGCCGTTAAGCCTACAATGCTCGTTATGGGTAGCGAATCACACGGCCTTAGTCGGGAGGTCCATGATGTACTATCCGGAAGGGTGACGATACCTAAAGTAGGGGCGACAGAGTCTCTAAATGTGGCTATTGCCACTGGGATTCTCTGCCACCACATGAGATTTAATCTTTCCTAAGCTCTTTGTAGGCATTGATCAACCCGGAAGTAGAGCCATCATGATCTGTCACCTTGTCTTCTGAACTTAGCTTGGGGAGAATCTTCTTGGCAAGCTGCTTTCCGAGCTCCACTCCCCACTGATCGAAACTGTAAATGTTCCAGATAATGCCCTGTACAAAAATTTTGTGCTCATACATGGCAATGAGAGATCCTAGCGTTCTCGGAGTTAGTTTCTTAAAGAGAATGCTATTAGTCGGTCTATTGCCTTCAAATACTTTATAGTCAGCCAGAAGCTCAATTTGCTCGTCTGATACGCCGGCTGCTTTAAATTCTGCAACAACATCTTCCCTTGTTTTACCCATCATCAGTGCTTCTGTTTGGGCAAAAAAGTTGGCTAACAATTTCTCATGATGATCACCAATAGGGTTTTGACTCTGTGCCGGAGCTAAAAAGTCACAAGGGATTAGTTTGGTTCCCTGATGGATTAATTGGTAAAATGCGTGCTGCCCGTTCGTTCCTGGTTCTCCCCAGATGATGGGTCCCGTTTGATAGCCAACTTTCTCTCCAGAGCGACTCACATACTTGCCATTGCTTTCCATGTCTCCTTGCTGGAGGTAAGGAGCAAAGGCATGCATGTACTGATCGTATGGTAAAATTCCGTGTGTTTCTGCACCAAAAAAGTTATTGTACCAAACCCCAAGCAATGCCAATATGGTCGGTAAATTCTTTTCGCTTGGCGTTTCAAGGAAATGATTATCCATAGCTTCAGCCCCTTTGAGTAAATCCTCAAAGTGATCATAGCCAATCGCACAAGCGATGGACATTCCGATAGCCGACCACAACGAATAGCGGCCACCAACCCAGTCCCAAAATTCAAACATGTTGGCTGTGTCAATGCCGAAATCGGAAACAGCTTCTTTGTTGGTAGATAGCGCAATGAAATGATTTTTAACAAAAGCCTCATCTTTCGCAACTTCGAGGAACCAGTCTTTCGCAGTGAGCGCATTGGTCATGGTTTCTTGCGTGGTGAATGTCTTCGATGCGATAATGAACAATGTGGTTTCGGGATTCACTTTAGATAGTGTCTCCACAATGTGAGTCCCATCCACATTGGATACGAAGTGTGATGTGATGCCATACACCTGATAGGGTTTTAGACATTCAGTGACCATAAACGGCCCCAGGTCAGAACCACCAATTCCAATATTTACAACATCTGTTATTCTCTTACCAGTATATCCCGCTTGTTCGCCCGAGTGAAGCTTGCTTACGAATGATTTTATACGGCTTAGCACGGATTCAACATCCGCAGTAATGTCCTGACCGTCCACATGAAGTGTTTTGCCTGTGAGGTTCCTTAAAGCAACGTGGAGGACTGCACGATCTTCGGTGACATTGATGTGCGATCCACCAAACATTTGAGTTTTGGCTTCATCTAGATTGATTTCGCTGGCTAATTTGAGTAGGAGATCAATTGTTGTTTGATCAATTCTGTTCTTTGAGAAATCTAACAGGATATCTTCGAACGCAACAGAGTAGGTATTAAATCGCTCTGGATCATTAGCGAAGAGGTCTTTCATTTCGACCTCTTTGATCGATTTGTAATGCTCTTCTAACTGTTTCCAGGCGTCAGTGGTTGTTGGATTTATATTTGGTAGCATGTGCATCTCTTAATTTGTTGCAAACATTGCAATAAACCCTAAGATTTACAATAAACCTGATCACCAAATACAGAAGATGTGTATTATGTTTTAAAAGAATATGCCGTAACCAAGACCTTCTCGTTCGAAAAGGATGTACATGTAAAACACAAAACCAGTTAAATAGATCACACCTTCAGATCGATCCAGCTTGTATTTAGCGAAAGTGAACATGAACAGGAACAACATAAACGTACCACCCATCACGAAATAGAGGTCAAGGTTTAGGGAAGTAGGAAAGCCTAAAGGAGCATGAACAAACCCTGTTGCACCAATTACCAGTAACAAATTGAAGATGTTTGACCCAACGATGTTTCCAACGGCCAAATCTGATTTCTTTTGAAATGCTGCCACGGCAGAAGTAGCCAATTCTGGAAGGGAAGTACCAGCTGCCAGGATCGTTAACCCAATCAGTTTTTCACTGACATCAAAAATCTTAGCAATCTCTACGGCATTTTCTACGATCATTTGACCACCAAATATCAACCCTGCAATTCCAAGGACGATCATTACAGTCGTCTTAACACTGCTGAATATGACAATGTCCTCAACCAAATCGCTCTCCTCGGGGTTGCGAGTGAGGTTCATGAAAATGTATGTCAGGAATCCACCAAACATGACAATGAGAACAGCTGCATCGATTACCGTTAGTTCATTCTTCTCAGCTCCAAGGAACATGACATCATTCACAAGGAAGAAAAATATGAATGTGGCAATTAACGAATACGGAATTTCTTTCCAAAGAGCATTTCTCTGGACAGTGAGCGGGTAAATAACACTGGCTACACCTAGAATAAGGAAGATGTTGAAAATATTGGATCCGATAATGTTTCCAAATACGATATCGTGAGTCATCACTCCATCTGGACCTTCATTCGGTACAGATCCAGAGATTATGTTGACCACAAGCTCTGGGGCTGAGGTTCCCATTGCGACCACAGTGAGGCCAATGGCGATATCAGATACATTGAATCTTTTGGCTAATGAACTAGCGCCATTTACCAAAAAGTCTGCGCCCTTGATCAAGAGCACAAATCCAACTACTACTAGTATTATATTAACAAATACTGTCAAGGCGGTTCCAGGTTAGATCGGTTGTTAAAATATAAATTTAATCAGAACGTTTGATAAAATTCCATGCAAGATAAGTAGATCAAAAGATTTAAGCAACATGGTCTAAAAAGTTATAAACCAAGCTCTTCCATGATTTTATTTGTCTTGCCTTGCAATTTCTCAACCGTTTGGTCATATGATTCTAGATCATTAACCGCGCTATTTACTGAGAAATAGAATTTTATTTTCGGTTCTGTGCCAGATGGTCTTACTGAAATTTTACTTCCATCTTCGGTAATAAACTGCAAAACATTCGATGATGGGAAGTTTATTTTCGATGAAACTCCACTGACCAGGTCTTTTTCTTCACAAGATTTATAGTCAATCAGTGTTTTAACTTTCGATCCACCAAGGCTAGAAGGTGGATCATTTCGAAACTTGACCATCAATTCATTGATCTCTTCGGCTCCAGACTTTCCTGTTTTAGTCAGAGACTTTAAGGATTCCTGGAATAAGCCAAATTCACCATGAATTTGCTTGAGAAGGTCATAAAGACTTGTGTTTTCAGATTTCGCCCAAGCGGCCATTTCGGCGATCATGGCACATGAGGCGATGGCGTCTTTATCTCTTACGGAATCGCCGATTAGGTACCCATAGCTTTCTTCACCACCACCAATGAATTGTTCTTTACCTTCAAGATCTCTTATGACTTCAGCGATGTATTTAAAGCCTGTAAGGGTGTTGTAAAGTGTTACATCATACTTCTCGGCTATTCTGCTAATCAAGTCTGTGGTCACTATGGTTTTAACCACATACTCCTTCCCAGTAAGTTTTCCGTTTTCCTGCCACTTGCGTAGGAGGTAGTACAGCAGTAGCGAACCTGTCTGGTTGCCATTCATCAATTGAAATGCACCTTTGTCATTTTTAACAGCTATTCCTACTCGGTCGGAATCAGGATCTGTGGCCATTACCAGATCGGCATCAATTTCTTCCGCTTTTTTGAGGGCAAGACTTAAAGCTTCTGCCTCTTCAGGGTTAGGGTAAACGACAGTTGGGAAGTTTCCATCTGGTTCTACTTGTTCTTCGACTTGAGTAACATTTTCAAAGCCAAACTTTTTCAGAACAGGAGGAACTAGGGTAGAGCCTGTTCCATGAATGCCACTAAATACAATTTTTAAATCCTTTTCTTTCTCAATAGCGTCTTGAGAAAGCGAAAGTGATTTGATCATTTCCAGATAGACTTCATCAATTTCTTTGCCTATTGGCTGAATCAAGTCTTTGTTACCTTCAAACTTGACCTCATCGATTGACTGAATATTGCCAACCTCAGTGATTACGTTTTTATCATGAGGTGGTACGATTTGAGCGCCATCGTCCCAGTAGGCTTTATACCCATTGTATTCTTTCGGGTTATGTGATGCCGTAAGAACAACGCCACTCTTGCAGCCAAGATGTCTTATAGCAAATGAGAGCTCAGGTGTAGGTCTTAGGTCTTCAAATAGAAAAACTTTGATTCCATTACCGGAAAAGACGGCAGCAGTAGTTTCAGCAAAGAAACGACTATTGTTTCTGCTGTCATGAGCAATAGCCACACTAATCTCCTCGCCAGCAAAGTTTTCATTGAGGTAGTTGGCCAGACCTTGAGTGGCCATGCCTACAGTGTATTTGTTAATTCGGTTAGATCCATGTCCCATGATTCCTCTTAACCCACCTGTACCAAACTCCAGGTCCTTATAAAAGCATTCGGTTAATTCAGATTGATCATCTGAATTGATCATCGTTTGGATCGCATTCTTTGTTTCTTGATCCACTTTCTGGCTGTCTAACCACTTTTTTGCTTTTTCTACTATCTCCATTCTTCAATTAACAGTTTGACAATATTAAGGCCTTTTAGAACTTCCTTAATTGAATATTAATAAATTATTATGGTATTTATTTATAATATCTTAAAATTTGCAGCGTAAATAATTATTGTTTTTGCTACAAAACATTAAGAGGGTATGAATATAAGTAATCTTAATCAGGCATTCATCGAAATTGCAGAAAAGAAAAACAGGCTGTTTCAGTGCAAAAAATCAGACGAAATGTATGATTCTCTAAATGAGGAGCTTGCGCAGCTTGAAGAAGAGTTTCAGTATGCATATGGAGCTTATATTGAAGAGGCGTTATTTAACGTGCATGATGAGTTCTGCCCAGACAATGAGGTGTTGAAACCCAGGTCTTACATAGCGAGTGCATATACCACAGGAGGTGACAGAGATCTTTATGATGTAGCTCCTGATGAAGGTATTGCTGTAGAAGCCGATGATTTTCCGGGAATCAACGCCCGCTTAGTATTGGTTCCCGGCCCTACGAGACTGGTACTTCAGGGCCAGACCGTGCCATTTAAAGAAACGGTATGGGTAGCGAACGAGAATTAATAACCAATCTTACTTCTTACTCTATTTAAGACGCTATTGGCAATTTCTGCTGCTCTTGATTCTCCAGCCTGGAGTTTTGACTCCAGCTCTGGAATGTTGTTAATGTAGAAGTCATATTTTTCACGAACATCTGCGAATTTTTCAACAATGAGTTCGTAAAGCGCTTGTTTTGCGTGACCATAACCATAGTTTCCACCTTCATAGTTGTTTCTCATATCAGCAACCTGGGTGTCACTACCTAATATTTTGTAGATCGCAAAAACATTGCATGTATCCGGGTCTTTCGGCTCCTCCAGAGGTTTGCTGTCAGTTATGATCTGCATGACGTTTTTACGCAACTTCTTATCTGTTTGGAAGATGTCTATCGTATTTCCGTAAGATTTGCTCATTTTCTGACCATCGGTACCTGGGATGGTCATGATGTTCTCATCTATTTTGGCATCAGGGAGTATGAATGTGTCTCCATATTGATGGTTGAAACTGGAAGCGATATCTCGAGCCATTTCCAGGTGTTGCTTTTGATCTTTACCTACCGGGACAGTATTAGCATCATACAATAAAATATCTGCTGCCATTAACACCGGATACGTAAAAAGGCCAGCATTAACATCAGCTAGCTTTTCTGATTTATCCTTGAAGGAATGCGCATTGGCGAGCATCGGGAATGGTGTGTAACAGTTGAGGTACCATGCTAACTCGCAGACGGCAGGTACTTTGGACTGCCGGTAGAAAAGGTTTTTTTCCGTATCAAAACCACAGGCAATCCAGGCCGCTGCTACGGAGTGAATATTGTCAATACGGGTTTGAGCATCCTTAATAGTGGTTAAGGAATGCAGGTCAGCTATGAAAAAGAATGATTCGTTCTTTTCATTTTTTGAAAGCTCTATTGCAGGTATTATAGCCCCTAATAGATTACCGAGATGGGGTTTACCCGAACTTTGAATTCCAGTTAATATTCTAGCCATTCCAAAATTTTTGTGCAAACCTAAATAATTTGAATCTTTGTCAGCGTTTACGTTGTTGACTATTAAATTAAAATATTGGAATTAATGAGGGTTATCTACTTGTCCATCCTTTTCGGTTTGATTACAATCGTGAGTTTAAATGCTCAGGACCTGAAGTTTGAAGTTGGGAGTTATGATTTTGGGGAAGTGAAGGAGGAGGATGGTCCTGTTTCTTATACCTTTTCTTTTGTCAACACTGCTGATGAGGCAGTTCGGATTACAGCCGTCAATGCTTCGTGTGGTTGTACTACACCACAATGGACCAAGGAACTGGTACAGCCAGGAGATTCTGGACTTATTACTGCAGCGTATAATCCGCTAAACCGACCTGGTAAATTCAATAAATCACTCGTGGTTGGGTATAATGTGGGAGAGTCTACAAACACCAGTACGCTTTATATTGAAGGAGAAGTAAAGCCTAAGCCGACAACTATTGAAGATGAGTTGCCAACGGTCATTGGAGACTTACGCGTGAAGTATAAGACATTTAATATAGGGCGAATAACTACCAAGGAAGAGATTGTCAAGCGTTTTGATGTTTATAACCATGGAGATTCTGTGGTGATTTGGAGTGATTCAGTCGTTGGCCCCAAGCATGTCAACGTGAGATACGAGCCCGATACCTTACAGACACAAGAGCTCGGTGCAATCGTGCTGACTTACAACCCAAAAGAGAAAGATGATTTGGGATTTGTGTCAGACAATGTGGTTCTTTTCGCCAGCAATCAAGAAGATTCAGATCTGTCCTTTAATGTGATTGCAACCATTCAGGAATATTTTCCTGAGATGACGGAAGAGGAGTTGGCGAAAGCTCCAAGATTGGTGTTTGATAGAACGCAGCATGATTTTGGGAAAGTGAATGTGGGTAACACGGTGGTCACAGAGTTTGAGGTCACCAATAAAGGGCAAACACCTCTGTTGATTCGAAAAACAAAATCGAATTGTGGGTGTACGGTCTCTAAAATTGAAAGTGAAAGTATTGCCCCGGGTGAAACCAAAAAACTCGAAGTGATATTGGATACATCAGGTCGAAGAGGCAGGCAATACAAGACGGTGACAGTATTCAGTAACGATCCGTCAGCCCCAAGTCAAATGATTAGTATCAAAGCCGATATTCAGGAGGAGTAATAAAATAAAAAGGCGATCCAATTGACCGCCTTTTCCTGTTTTACTTGTTTTCCTTTTCTTCGATTGTAACTTCATCTAATTCATAGCGATTGTTTGATCGCTCTATATCAGCCATTCTGCCTTTTGGATCTATTTCCAATGTGGCAATATCCGATAATGGAATGTCAATACTAAAGCTGTTGGTTGGGTGTGTCCACGGCCAATCGGCAAGAGTGACGCGTTTCAAATCCGTTTCATTTGGTTTCTCTCCGCGCATGATGGTGAGTGGCAGGTAATAGATCACCTGGCTACCATCCTTTTTAGTGATATACAGGTCTACAGGCATTGGCATAAGACCAATTCGCTCTAGCGTGACCTTTGTCTGATCTCCTCCTTCAGCGACAACTGCCTGGATGCCATAGTCTATGGTTTTAGTGGTGTTTACCCAATATTCATAATACCAGTCGAGCTCGATTCCACTTTGCTTTTCCATCACTCGGATGAAGTCATTAAGGTCAGGGTGTTTAAATGACCATTCCTGATGATAGCGTAGTAATCCTTTGTCTCTGGCATCTGTACCTATGATGTAGCTTAGTTGCTCCAGCGAAACCGCTCCTTTCACATAAGAACCTATAGAATAGGCTCTATTCGTGGTAAAATGATCTGCGTGTGTGGAAATGGGCTCCTCTTTTCCTGATTTTGCCCAGTTGATGTAACTGCGGTAGCTTCCAGCAATTGGGTTTTCTTTGTTCTCATCAAGAATGGCATTGGACGTGTAACTTTCAGCGAATGAAGTATAGCCTTCATCCATCCATGGGTAAAAACTTTCATTGGTTGCCATCATGCCTTGATACCAGCTATGCATCATCTCATGCAAGGTCACTCCAATAAGGGACTGAAGCGATCTAACTCCGCTAAGTTTCTTATTAGCAATTAATGTAGCCATCGGGTACTCCATTCCTCCATCACCACCCTGAATGACGCTGTATTGGCTCCATCCATACGTTCCAAATTTCTTCTGAGCGTATTCGAAGGCTTTGACCGTATAGGCTGGTAGTTGTTCCCAAAGCTTTGTTTCCTCTCCAGGGATATAGAAGAACCTTAAAATTGGTCCGTTTGGGACTTGTGCTGTAAGCTGTGTGTAGTCTGGATCTGCAGCCCATACAAAATCGTGGACGTTTTGTGCCTTGAAATGATATGTAATGTTTTTGCCTTTTCGCTTAACCTTTACTCCCTCATCTTCATAACCGTAACCAATTTCGTTCGGGTTTTGAAGAATCCCAGTGCCGGCAATTACATAATCTTTATCAATCGTTATTTTAACATCATAGTCACCCCATGGAGCGTGAAACTCCCGACCTACATAGGGAGTAGTATGCCAGCCCATTTCATCATACTCGGCCAATTTCGGAAACCACTGTGCCATGGAATAATCCACTCCACCAAGATTATCTCGCCCACTTCTTCTAATCTGTACAGGAACCTGACCATTAAACTTCATTTTAAAGGTTGTGCTGGTTCCCGGAGGTAGCGGTTCGGCTAGTGATACTTCCAGTATCGTCTCAGATATTTCATAGCTAAGTTGGGCATCTTCCTGCATCAACTCATCTACTTTTAAATAGCCGATTTCATCTGGCTGAAGTCCAGCGATACGACTCCCTACTCTTCCGTCAGGATCGGCTATCGTTCTTGACCTAACATCCATCATACTATTTGGCTGGAATGCATTGAAGTACAAATGATAATATATGTTGTATAGTGTATCTGGAGAGTTGTTGTAGTACTGAAGGGTTTGATCTCCAGTGAATTGATGGTTTTTTACATCGAAATTCACATTCATGTCGTACACTACTCGTTGTTGCCAGTAATCATGACCTTCCGCATTATTAGCATAAAACAGTAGTAAACCACTTGTAATTATCAATTTGACAAAATAATATTTCATGTGGATAACTTTTATACGAATATTAAAACTATATGGACTTTATATGCTTTATTTATAAAGAAACTAAAAACACAATGGATAAAATATTTGAATTGATTATGCTTATTGTGTTGGCATTAGGATCAGCGATCTTATTTTCATTTGCTATGATTTGGAAGTTTGCACAGGCAATTTTCCAATTAATCATCGGCACATTTAGATCAGAACGCTACTAGATTTTAAACGTCAACTTTAGCATATTTTGCGTTTTTCTCGATAAACTCACGTCGTGGTGCTACTTCATCACCCATTAACATCGAGAATAGGTGATCAGCTTCTGCTGCTGACTCTATGGTAACCTGCTTGAGGCCTCTTGTTTCGGGATCCATGGTGGTTGTCCATAGTTGCTCAGGGTTCATTTCACCAAGACCTTTATAGCGCTGGACACCAACAGAATCTTCTTTGCCTTCCGGGGCAATTTCCTTAATGATTTTAACGCGATCATCTTCAGACCAGGCATAGCGTTCCTGCCTTCCTTTTTTGATCAGATAGAGTGGTGGTAAAGCAATGTACAAATAGCCGTTTTCTATCAACTCTCGCATGTACCTAAAGAAGAATGTAAGGATCAATGTACGAATGTGACTTCCGTCAATATCCGCATCTGTCATGATGATAATCTTGTGGTAACGAAGCTTATCCATGTTCAAAGCTTTTTCATCGTCCTCTCGACCGAGCTGCACACCTAATGCGGTGATGATGTTTTTAATTTCATCATTGTCGTAAATTTTATGTTCCTGTGCTTTTTCAACATTAAGGATTTTACCTCTCAACGGAAGAATCGCCTGAAACTTGCGATCACGGCCCTGCTTGGCAGACCCTCCTGCAGAATCACCCTCTACCAGGTAGATTTCACAGTTGTGCGGATCCTTGTCGCTACAGTCAGCTAATTTACCCGGAAGGCCGGTTCCCGATAGGACATTTTTACGCTGTACCATCTCCCGCGCCTTACGAGCAGCCTGTCTTGCCTGAGCGGCTAATATTACTTTTGAGATGATTTGCTTCGATTCTTTGGGATGCTCTTCTAAGAAGATAAGTAGCGATTCGGAAAGGCTACTGTCCACTGCACCACTGGCTTCAGAGTTTCCGAGTTTGGTTTTGGTCTGACCCTCAAATTGTGGTTCAGCTACCTTTATGGAAATCACAGCTGTAAGTCCTTCGCGGAAGTCATCGCCAGTGATCTCTACTTTAGCTTTTTCCAGAAGTCCGGATTTGTCAGCATAAGATTTTAGTGTACGCGTAAGTGCTCTTCTAAAACCAGCGACGTGTGTTCCTCCCTCTATGGTATTGATGTTATTCACATAAGAAACGACGTTCTCAGAGTAAGAAGTATTGTAACCCAACGCTACTTCTACAGGGATTTCGCCACTATCATTGACGATATGTATTGGTTCTGGAATTAACTTCTCTCTGGTACTATCCAGGAAATTCACAAATTCTTTAAGTCCACCTTCAGAATGGAATGATTCTCCAAGATCTTTACCATCATCATCCTGCTCCCTGTGATCTACAAGATTCAGAGTGATTCCAGCATTCAGAAAGGATAGTTCTCTAAGACGAGAAGCGACCGTTTCATACTTGTACTCGCCGACATTGAAGATGTCCATGTCAGGCTTGAACTGAATGATCGTCCCATTGATATCGGTCTTGCCAATTTCCTTAACAGGATAGTCTGGAACACCTTTGGAATACTCTTGCTGGTAAACCGTTCCGTTTCTATGTATAGTAGCTCTTAGGTGGGTGGAGAGTGCATTCACACAAGATACCCCCACACCGTGAAGACCACCAGATACTTTATACGTGTCTTTGTCAAACTTTCCACCAGCGTGCAATACGGTCATTACCACTTCTAGTGCAGACTTTTTTTGCTTCTCGTGAATGTCAGTAGGGATACCACGGCCATTATCAGTAACCGTAATGGAGTTGTCCGTATTAATTTCTACATTGATGGTATCACAGTGTCCGGCCAACGCCTCATCAATAGAGTTGTCAACTACCTCCCAGACGAGATGATGAAGTCCTTTTACGCCCACATCACCTATATACATGGCAGGTCTTTTACGAACTGCTTCCAGTCCTTCCAATACCTGAATATTACCCGCTGAGTAGTCTCCTTTACCTAATGACTTTTCTTGTCCCATACTTTAATTATTAAGCCTCAAAAATATATAAAATATGCTTCTCCGACGACTTGTATTTGGACTTTTGGTGTATTAGTTTTGATCAACTAAAGATTTAGTTATGAAAAGATCGTTTCTTATTATTTTAATATCCATATCCTCATTGAAAGGCTGGTCACAAACGGCCCAACTCAAGCATGACCATGACAGCATCCGGAAGGTGATGGAAGCTAGAATGAAGGTGTGGGAAAAGCAGCGAAAAATATACGATCATATGTATCAGGATAATCCCTATGAGGCCATTGATTCGGTGATTACAGCAAAGAAAAGTGAGCAACTGGTCAATGGCACTAAGCGATTGAAAGACTATCAATTCCATGATCGGCTGGACACGCTAAAGGAGTTAAATCTGAGCCACGCTGGATTGACAGAAATCCCTGAGTTTGTCTACTCTGCTACTGCCTTGGAAGTTTTGATATTGGATTATAACGACATCAAGAAGTTGCCAAAGGAACTGGGTTCATTACCTAATCTCAAGCGTATCTACTGGCGAGCTAACAAGCTGGATACCTATTGGTGGATACGCATACAGCAAATGAAAGGAATTGAGAAGCTTGATATCAGCAACAATCTGCTAACCAGGTTGCCTATGGGCGTTAAAAACCTAAAGGAACTGGAAGAACTGGTGGTTGATGAGAACTTTCTGGGAGAAATACCCATCAATCGGTTATCAAAGGCGAAGACTATTAAGACGGTTTCATTCAATAAATCTCATGACTTGTCGATTGGTTCGGGTGACTATTCTAAACTTGACTTTATTGAAGTGTTTAAAGTGAACAAATCTGGAATAGAAACTTTGAATCCGACGTTTTATCAAATGGCTGGATTAAAGGAATTGCAATTGCAGGAGAATCACCTGGAAACAATTACGCCAGGAATTTCTAATCTGAAAAATTTGAAGAAATTGTCATTCTATAAAAACCAGTTGGTTAGCCTTCCTGATGATTTATTTGAAATGGATCTTCAGGTGATCGACCTTTACTACAATAAGTTGGAGGTGATTCCTGAGTCTATCGGCAATTTTACGGCATTAGAAGTGTTGTTTTTGGCTCACAACCGTATTTACTCATTGCCGAAGAGTATTGGTCAGCTGATTCATCTGAAAGAGTTTTATGCACATCATAATCGACTAAGTGTCTTGCCATCTACGCTAGGCAACCTATCTGAACTTCGTGTGGCAAGAGTCAATGACAACTATCTTACGGAATTTCCCACTCAACTATTAGATTTGAAGAATCTGGTTGATATGGATGTTTCCAACAATCAACTAACAACTTTGCATCCATCCGTGGAGAAGCTTCCATCATTGGAGCTCTTTAGTTACCAGAAGAATCCGATAGACTTCTCGTCAAAGGAAAATGAATTCATTTCACCAATGATTATCCGGATGCTCAATAGGGGAGTGACCTGTGTTCCCCGGATTTATAAAGAGGAGGTAAGTGCTAATTCCCAAGACTAGTACGTGTTGGCACTCAGCATCACGAGTGTACACGCGTTTTCCGTTGCTATTCCCTTTTTCTGAGCTTTATCAACTAGTGAGAGGTTTTCTGTGCCGGGGTTGAAAATGATCCTTTTGGGTTTCAGACTGACGATGTAATCTTCCCATTCCGGTTGGTTTTGAGGGCCAATGTACATGGTTACCGTATCCACTTCATCGATATCTGGCTTAGATCTCAGGTCCAAAATCTCTTCATCGTACACTTCACCTTTTTTAATACCCACAGGTACTATCGGGTGATTGTTGGCCTTTAAGCGACCAGCAGCAAAGTACGCGTACCGGTTGGGGTTGGTGGTGGCACCTATGATGACTGTTTTCTTGCTCATTTAAAAACTTACGGTTCTTCGTTTTGGTCCGGTAAACCCAATATTGATCGTCAATATGATTGGTAAATAGATTTCATCTTGATTTAGTTCATTAAACCGTGCATCAAATTCATCCTCCGGCTCAAAGTCTGTGTTGAAAAACCTTCTGCCAATGGCCACACCGATGTTCATGTCTACGGTAAACCCGGAATCTTCCGCGCGTTGCATCCATCGGTTTCCAATAAACAGTCCATAGGCGATGTGTTTTTCTGAAGCTTTTAGTTTTCGTTCGAATGTAGCTGGAAAGGAGGAGATACTGTCCAGTACATATGAATGGTGCTGCGAAAACCCACCATGTATTTGGTGCCCAAAGTAAAACATGCCCAATCGGGTGTCGTCATGATAAAACTTCTGCCTTATGGCAATGTTGCTGCCAATGCTTTTGGTTTGATTGATTTTTTTGTTGTCATAGGTAAAAAATGGTTTTCTAAGTAAAGTCAATTCTGCTTCGAAACCCAGGCGTTCTTGTATGTAATACTCAACAGCCAGTGGCAGCCTGCCGATAAGTGTCCAGGCCGGGTTGGTCCCGACAATGATCCCATTGTATTCGTTGATCCGTGGTTCGAAATACCGAAGCCTCTTGTTTTTATACTTGTATTCCGGTTTGTCTTTTTTATCCCTATGGGCTTCTGGCCCCACTTCCTCACTTGTTCGAAAGATTGGTTTTTGTTCTTCATAGACCGGTCTGTAGGTGCCTGCCAGTGATCCATCCGGATTGTATAACGTCCACTGATCAACACGTCTGTTGTCCTCTATGGTGCCTTGCATCTTTATGACGCCATTTGGGTAATACCCTATATAATCACCTTTTCCTTCATCAAAAGTAGCCGTACCGTCTTCCAGACCTTCTTCGTTAAAGTAGATCCACTTACCTTCTTTGTGACCATTGAGTACCTTGCCTCTGGCTTTTTGTTTGCCACTCGCATAATATTCAATGTATTCTCCAGCTCCTTCATCATAACGTCCTTCGCCTTTTACTTCACCAGTCTGGTAATACAATTTCCAATAACCATCTTTCTGATCTTTACTCATTTGGCCTTCGCTACTCACTGAGCCGTCCGGAAAGTAATACTTCCAAACGCCAGCCTTTTCGCCAGCCTCAAATTCACCTTTCGCAGAGACTTGTCCATTCTTATGGTAGTAGATCCATTGACCTTCTCTTAATCCAGACTTGAAGGCACCCTTGGCTTCCACTTCACCGGATTCATAGTAATAGGTCCAATTCCCTTCACTTTGACCGTGTGCATTGGTGCCCTCGGTTTTGAGCTTTCCATTGGGGTAAAATTCTTTATAAGCACCTACTCCTGAGTTGAAGTAAGCCTGAGCTTTGAGTGAACCCTCTTCATAGGAGTAATTCCAAATGCCCTCTTTGATGTCTTTGTAGTAGATGCCACTACTTTTTTCCTGACCATTTTCAAAGTAGTAGGTCCAGTAGCCATTCCGAATGTCTTTGTCATAAATGCCTGTGGCTTTGAGTTCACCACTTTCGAAATAGTAAGACCATTTGCCATCCTGTTTGCCGAGATGATACGATCCTTCCATTTTCTTCCTTCCATTTTCGAAGTAATAAATCCACGTGCTATCAGATAGATTGTGGTTATAATACCCGGAAATGGATAAGGATCCATTCAAATACAGCGATTGATACTTGCCATGAAGAGAGGAGTCACTTTTAAGAAGCGTGATGATTTCTTTAAGTTGGGTCTCTTCCTCGTCGTAGAATGTTTTCTTAACAAAGGTCTTCTGAGCGATTGTGGAAAACGCCAAAAGGGCAAACGATATGGTCATGCATAGCCTGCGCATTGTTTCGAATGATCATCGAATCATATTTTTTCCCGCGATCCCCAGTTCGCAATTTCGTCAGCACTCCACAATTCAGGATAATACGTAATCATCTGCCGTCTTGGGGGAAGGTATTTTTGCCAGTTGGTACCGCCAGTAGCCTTGATCACATTAGGATCCTTTTGCAAATAGCGAACAGCTGACTTGTAATGCATTAATGGCCATTGCACATTGGCTTTGTAATCCAAATCACGCAGCGCTTCGATGATTTCCTCATCCCCTTCAAAATGATCCAGGTAAAGTCTTCTAAGGTTGGTTTCCTTCACCTGTCTGGCACGGTGAATAAATTTAGTGGAGTACTTGTTTTCGAACTGTCGTAGCGTCAACGTCTTTTTGCCGGTGGCCAATTCCGTGGCTCCCTTTTTCCAGTATAGTTGATCGTAGATATCTTCTACCGATGCGTCTGTTTTCAAATCTTTACGTGCTTCACTGGACGTCAATAAATGGAAATCCGTGCTACCAATCTCGATGATTCTAAACTGGCCCGATTGAAATCCAGATGCGGGAAGAAGCGACATTCTGAAATTAAGGAACTGCTCCGGGTCCATGCCGTCAATCATCACATCAAACGAATCAATCAAATGCTCGAAATAGCGATTCATGCGCTTAACACGTTTCAGGTAAGTGTCATGATTGGGCGATTCTTCAGAAAGTATCAGCTGTTCCTGCTCGTTGAGAATGAGTTTGAAGTACAGTTCAGTGATCTGATGGTATAGAATGAAAATCTTCTCGTCCGGGAAACTAGTGCGGGGTGTTTGAAGACTCAATAGTGTGTCTATCTGGATGTAATCCCAATACGTGAGGTAATCAGAGTGGAGTAATCCGTCCAGGTAAGCGGACAAATCCTGTCCCATGGCATCATACTTTTTCTCCAGTTTTTCCAATTGAGTGAGCACCTCTTCACTAAAATGATTGTTTCCCATTCTTTACATATTCTTTGTTGTAAATTTGATCCAATTAAACTGATAAACCAAAAAGAACTGTATGTCAACTGACACGTTAACCCCAAATGGTCAGGCTGCAAAGCGCAATTTCGTAGATGACTTTGAGTCGCCGGACTTTTACCAGATTGATGATTTGCTCACGGATGAACACAAGTTGATCCGCTCTTCCATTAGAGACTTTGTCAAAAAGGAAATTACCCCGTTTATTGAAGGTTGGGCAGAGAAAAATCACTTCCCTTATGAGATCGTTAAGAAATTCGGAGAGATCGGAGCCTTCGGCCCGACAGTATCTGAAGAGTATGGCGGAGGAGGTCTCGACTATACCTCGTATGGATTGATCATGCAGGAAATCGAGCGTGGAGACTCTGGAATGCGATCAACAGCTTCTGTACAGGGATCACTCGTGATGTATCCGATTTATGCTTACGGAAGTGAAGAGCAAAAAAAGAAATACCTACCTAAGCTAGCTTCAGGTGAAATGCTGGGTTGTTTTGGGTTGACAGAGCCCAATCACGGCTCTAATCCTGGCGGGATGGAAACACATCTTAAAGACATGGGAGATCACTATTTGCTGAATGGAGCGAAAATGTGGATATCCAATTCACCAAAAGCGGATGTGGCTGTGGTGTGGGCCAAGAATGAAGAAGGCCGGATCAAAGGAGTAATTGTTGAGCGCGGAATGGAAGGGTTTACCACGCCAGAAACGCACGGTAAATGGTCGCTGAGAGCATCTTGCACGGGTGAGCTGGTGTTTAGTGATGTGAAGATTCCGAAAGAAAATATTTTACCGAATAAGGACGGACTTGGAGCGCCGCTTGGTTGTTTGGATAAAGCACGCTATGGCATTGCCTGGGGTGTGATAGGAGCAGCGATGGATTGCTATGAGTCTGCTCGAAAGTACGCTGCAGAACGTATTCAGTTTGGTAAGCCGATTGGTTCATTTCAACTCGTTCAGAAAAAACTGGCAGAGATGCTGACGGAGATTACCAAAGCTCAGCTCGTCAATTGGCGACTGGGTAAGCTAATGGATGAGGGGAAAGCAACAACTGCACAGATCTCACTAGCCAAAAGAAACAACGTGGCGCTGGCATTGGATGTGGCCAGGGAAGCTCGTCAAATTCATGGCGGTATGGGAATTACTGGTGAGTACCCGATGATGCGCCACATGATGAACCTGGAGTCGGTGGTGACCTATGAAGGTACACACGACATCCATTTGTTGATACTAGGTCACGAGATTACCGGTATTCCTGCTTTTAGTTAAGAAATTCAATTGAATTATGATCAAAAAGGCCGTTTCAAACTACTTGAAACGGCCTTTTTTCATCCTTATATCTTGTGAATCCAGTTATGTGGATCGTCAATTTCGCCTGTTTTGATTTTATTCAGCGTCTCCAGAAATTCTGTCGAATACTTCCAGTCTTCTACCGGTGGTAGGTTGTAGTCCGTACCTTCATGATGGATCATTTGCATAAAGAGTGAACGGAATTCCCAACCATTATTTGTAATTATGGGTCTTGTTAGTATATTCGATTAACAGGTTCTATTCTAAAATTGTAGAATAAAATGAAAATTTTAATATCAGAATGAGACAATTATGGAAAGATCAATACGACTAGTAATCCTATTTATTGTAATGATAAACACAGGATGCGAGAAAGACGAGAGTCATATTGAATGTTTAGAGGTAACATGTGAAGATGAAGAAACAAAAGAAATCTATAGTAATGAGTCTGGGGTAATAAGGGAACTCGTAATTGGTCACAACCCCAACGGTGAATCCTATGATTTTATTCCTGAGAATCCTTCTGGGAAAGTTGAACCATATAGCTTGTTTGTAATCTTAGCAAAAGATAATGAACTATTAATACCTTGCCAAAATCTATTGGGTAGTTTCATGGATGATAGTATTGCGGTAACCTTCTCGGGTACGAGAATTGCGTGTTGCAATTTACTGACACAACCTAATGTCCGAACTTCCTTTGGCTGCAAATTTGAAATTACTTCGATTGAATTGCTATCTGATAAGTAAAATGAAAAGAAAATCTTTAAACTTAAGAATACAACGATGGAAAAGCTAGTGTACTTAAGCATCTTGTTTCTTTTGATAATGAGTACAGGTTGTGAAGACGAAGACGATTGTAGAAATATGCAGATCGTGGGTCACTTATCTAATGTTAAAGCCAAAGTAATTGATTTTAATGGTCAATTTGTTCTGACAACTGATTCTACATCACTGATAAATCCAGGATATAGAATTGGCTCTAACAATATCCTTGTTCCTTGTGGATTCATACCTAAAAATCTACAAATTGATGAGAGAATTGTGATTATCTCAGGAAATAAGACTAGTTGTTGTGATCAGTTAACACTTCCAACCCTAAGAACTTCCTTCGGTTGCAAGTTTGAAATTTCTTCTATAGAACAACTAACCGATAATTCAAAATGAAATTTATACTATCACTCGCCTACTTAATATTATTACTTACCACAGAGACTTCTGCTCAGCGAACCTGCGGCTCGCAGTTAGATTTACTGGCTATTCAGCAAAATGACCCGGAGCGCTACCAGCGCATCATGCAGATAGATCAACAGGTTGCAAACTTTGCCAACCAAAGAAACTTAAGTATGTTGTCACAAAGCAACGTAATTACCATCCCAGTAGTCGTCCATGTGTTGCATACGGGTCAGTCCGTGGGCTCAGGGCTAAACATCAGCATGGCGCAAATCCAGTCACAGATAGATGTGCTCAATGAAGACTTTCGTCTACTCAATGCAGATGCTTCCAATACGCCTTCAGCTTTCCAAGGAGTAGCGGCAGACTCGGAGTTTGAATTTGTATTGGCTTGTTTGGATCCAAATAGTAACCCAACAAATGGAATCGTAAGAGTTCTGACCAATGTAAATACTTTTCGCTCAGATTTAGACAACGTAAAATTTAACAATAACGGAGGTAGCAATGCCTGGCCATCCGATAGATATCTGAATATGTGGGTTGCTGGTGAAATAGAAAATGGAATAGGTCAAGAACTCCTTGGCTATGCTCAATTTCCAGATATGCTTGTCACTCAACCAGAAACAGATGGAGTGGTGATCCGCACCACTTCATTCGGACGTACTGGAAATGTAGATGACCCTTTTGATGAAGGCAGGACAGCAACTCATGAAGTAGGGCATTGGCTTAATCTGCGACACATTTGGGGAGATGCTAATTGTGGTAATGATTTTGTTGGAGACACTCCTACCCAGGATAGTCCAAATGTGGACTGCCCATCTCATCCACATTCTTCTTGTGGGTCAAATGATATGTTCATGAATTACATGGACTATGTCGATGATGATTGTATGAATATTTTTACTCAAGGTCAAGCAACACGCATGCAAGCTCTTTTTGCGCCCGGTGGAGTACGTGAAAGTTTTGTTAATTGTGATTTGATTGCTCAGGTATGTAATATTCCTCCTGCTGTAGTGGGCCCCTCCCTTCTCTGTACCACCAACCAAGCCTTCACCCTACAAAACCTACCCACTGGAGTCTCTGTGTCCTGGTCAGTTTCCCCTGCTAACCTTTTTGCTGTGGACACAGGTACAGGGAGTAGTTTTACTACGAGAGCGACTAGTTCCACATCCAGTGGTCAGGGAATACTCACAGCCACCATAAGCGGAGATTGTGGCAATATTACTTTGCAAAAGAATGTTTGGGTTGGACGACCTACCGGTCTATCCCCTGATAATATTGTTGGGCCGTCCTGTGTAGTCGTACCATCGACTGTTCAGTATTTTGTAGAGCCATGGCCTACTTATTTTTCAGACGTAGGAGCAAGTGGTATGACTACATCCTGGGTGTTTGGAAGCAGTCCCACGGGGGTGTCCTTTAATTATGATCCAAATAGATTAAGGGTGGATATGACTACTACATCTACTACTTCCTTGAATCAAACATATACGTTTAGTTTGGCAGCCACAAATCAATGCGGAGCGGGTAGTGCGGCCTTTGTTACATTCCAGACAAAATCCAGTGCTCAACTATGCGGTGGGGGAAAGGGGGTATTTGCCTTTCTCGTGTCACCTAATCCAGCTCAAAGCGAAATAACCATTGCTTTTGAAGATACTGATGAGATGATTGAGTATTTTAATTCTCATGATGAAGTCTTGAAAATAGAGGTCATGAATCAAACTTTGGAGTGCAAATACCAAGGAGTGATCCATAAAAAGGGAATGACTATAGATGTGTCAAAAATGTCTTCAGGCTTATTTATGGTTTTGATAAGCGGTAAGGATTACTACCAGGCAGCGAGATTGATTGTAAAATAGTTGTTGGCGGAATTCTTTTGTATTACCCTGGAAAAAGAATTCAATTATTCGCATCAATGAAGCAAGTGATACAGTTCATATACCCAAGGGCTTTTTTGATATGCATTTCATATCCTAAATAACAATCGTATTTAATTATGGGATGAATGTAATGATTACCTTGTTAAAACGGCCTTTTTTCTTATTCATCCTTCAGTGCATTGACCGGATTCATGAGTGCTGCTTTGACCGATTGGAAGCTAATGGTAATGAGTCCAATGCTTAGCGCAATGACTCCAGCCACCAGGAATGTTAACCAGCTAATGCTTGATGCATACGCAAATCCTTCGACCCACTGGTTCATGTAGTAATACGAGATTGGAATGGCAATTATGGCGGAGATCAAAATCAGTTTAGTGAAGTCTTTGGATAAAAGCAATACAATAGATGGAGTGGAGGCTCCCAGTACTTTGCGTACACCAATCTCTTTTACCCGCTGATTGATGATGAATGCGGAAAGGCCCAGTAAACCCACGCACGCAATAACGATGGCCAGGAATGTAAATATTCCAAAAATTCTGCCGGTCGTTTTTTCAGACTCATAGAATGTCTCCAAATCCGTATCTAAAAAGTACGACTGAAATGAAGCTTGTGGTGCGAATTCATTCCACTTGTTTTCGATAGATGCAAGGGTGTTTTTCGTATTGTTAGCAGCAATCTTCATAACTATTTTCGCTGGAAACGCATTCTGTGATTGCATGCTGGTAATCGCTACAGGCTCCATTTCTACATGTAGCGATTGAAAATGAAAATCCTCTACCACTCCGATGATCGTGTATTCCACAGACTCATTGTTGTTATTTACATTGATGATTTTCTTGCCTATCGGATCATTGATACCAAGCTTTGCTATCGCCGAAGCGTTTAGGATCGTAGATAAGCTGTCATTGTACTCACTGGAGAAAAAACGACCCTCTTGTAGCTTCAGGCCCAATGTTTCCACGATATCGTCATCGAAGCTGAGGTTTCTGGTTACCATGCTCTCTTTCTCTGTATCGCCCGGAACTCTGACAATATAACCTGGAAGTATATCGCCCGGCATTGCAGTGGTTAACGCACTTGACTCGATGTTTGGTAGCCTGTTTAATTCATTTTTAAACGTTTCATATCGTTCCCAGTTAACTTCATTGGTTGTGTTGTTTATGGCAAAAGCATTTTCAATCACCACGATGTTGTTTTCCTCAAACCCAAGAGGCTTATTGAGCATAAAGCTCATCTGGTTGAAGACGATCATGGTGGCGCTGATCAATGCGATGGAGATGGTAAACTGTAAGACCACCAGTACATTTCGTAAACCAACACCTTTACTGGAGGTTTTCAACTTGCCTTTTAGTACTGCCACGGGTTTGTACGATGAAATAACGAATGCAGGGTACGCACCTGCCAGGAAACCAATGACCAATATGATCAAAGCAATCGCACCAAGTTGTTTATGGCAAAAGCATTTTCAATCACCACGATGTTGTTTTCCTCAAACCCAAGAGGCTTATTGAGCATAAAGCTCATCTGGTTGAAGACGATCATGGTGGCGCTGATCAATGCGATGGAGATGGTAAACTGTAAGACCACCAGTACATTTCGTAAACCAACACCTTTACTGGAGGTTTTCAACTTGCCTTTTAGTACTGCCACGGGTTTGTACGATGAAATAACGAATGCAGGGTACGCACCTGCCAGGAAACCAATGACCAATATGATCAAAGCAATCGCACCAAGTGCTATTGGATTCAGTAGTTGGATCATGCTCAGTGGTGATCCCGTGACATCATTAAAGAAGGGTAGACAGAAAAAAGTCAGTGTTAGTGCCACAGCTGCACTGATGATGGTGATGATCACAGATTCTGTCAGAAATTGTCCGATTAATTGTTCTTTAGCGGAACCCAAAACCTTGCGAATGCCCACTTCTTTTCCCCGTTCGGTGGAGCGAGCGGTAGAGAGATTCATGAAATTGATGCAAGCGATAATCAGGATGAAAACAGCTACAATGGAGAAAATATAAATATAGGTGATGTTGCCGTTCGCCTTCATCTCACCTTCCAGATGGGAGTGTAAGTGAATGTCTTTTATGGGCTGTAAGAAATAATCATATCCATTGCCGGCTGCAATGTATTCATCATAAGAAATGCCATTTCTTGCCTGCATCTGCCCTTCGGCGTATTGCTGGATCATTTGCTGGATCCGCTCTTCGAAAGCAGCTTCATTCACTTCACCTTCTATTTGAATATAGGTGAGCGCCGAGAAGCCCAGCCAGTTGGGTTGGTTAAAGAAATCAAGGGCATGGAGTGGCGTGAGGTAATCGAACTCAAAATGAGAGGTTTCCGGATAGTCTTTGGTTACACCGGTAACTTCAGCTGGTGCCCCATTGCCGATTGTCAGGAATTTGCCCATTGCCTCTTCTGCTGAGCCGAAAATCTTTTTGGCCGTATGTTCATTAATAACGACCGAGTTTGGATCTCTTAGCGCCGTATTGGCATCACCTTGTATCATCCTAACGCTCATCACATCGAAAATGGTGCTATCTGCAAATACCACATTTTCTTCAGAGTAGTTGTCTTCTTCGTATCGAACCGTCGTAGTTGTGAACGCTTTGAAAAACCGTGATTGGTTGCTTACTTCGGGGAAGTCAAGCACCATTTGCGGACCTATAGAATGTGGGATGAATGCGTATTCCACATGACGCTCAGGGTAAATGCGATCTAATGCAATTCGGTAGACATTGTCTTTTTGAAAGTCGTCGTAAGACAAATCCCTATCCACATAAAGGTATATAATCAGACAGGTGGACATTCCCAGAGCTAGTCCGATAATGTTGACTAGAGTGAAACCCAGCTTCTTCTTCAAACTCCGGATGGAGGATAAGATATAGTTCTTTAGCATGATGAGTTAGATTGATCCTGAAAATGAAGATACGAATTTATGAATCACGTGTTCAACCGCTGATGTAAAACAATTAAGCATTTCATCAATTATTGATTAAAATTCAGCTTGTTAAATTCAAATGAACGTACCTAAATGAAGAGGATAATTCTACTATGTGCGGTTCTGATGGCTCATTTTTCACATGCACAGGAAGGTTTTCCTGTCAATGGTGTGGTGGATGATCGCCCAGGACTTTATGCACTGACAAACGCCACGATCTACGTGGACTATCAAACAAAGATTACAGATGCGACACTGGTTATAAAAGACGGGAAGGTTGTTTCCGTTGGCCAAAGTGTGAGCGTACCTGCAGGAGCTATCGTGATGGATCTTGACGGTAAATTCATCTATCCGGCTATTGTGGAGCCTTATGCCAACTATGGCTTACCTGAACCTAAGCGTGCGCAAGGTTGGGGTGGAAAGCCACAGTATGACAGCAAACTGGATGGGCCCTATGGCTGGAATGATGCCATCAAGTCTACTTACAATGCGGTAGATGAATTCAAGAAAGACAGTAAAGCGGCTGCATCGATGCGAAAAATCGGAGTGGGAGCTGTAAATACGTTTAAGAACGACGGGATCATGAGAGGAACTTCATTGTTCACGCATTTGTCGGATCTTCCAGTTCAGGAAAGCGTGGCCAGTGAGCAAGCTGCAGCTCATTACTCCTTTGATAAAGGAAGTTCAGGTCAGCAGTATCCAAGTTCCATTATGGGTGTAGTAGCGCTCTTGCGCCAGACATACATAGACGGTCAGTGGTACAAAACGCAAGACGATCAAACCAACCTTTCTCTGAAAGCCTGGAACGATGTACAGTCGTTGCCGCAGGTTTTTGAAGCCAATGGAGGTAAGCTTAGAGTGCTTCTTGCTGATCAGATTGCTGATGAATTTGGTGCGCAATACATTGTAAAAGGCAATGGCGATGAGTACCAAAGACTCAACGAGATCAAGGCGGCCAATGTGCCATTGATTTTACCAGTCAATTTTCCAGATGCGTACGATGTGGAAGATCCGGTAGCTGCTTTGGATGTTTCTCTGGCTGATATGAAGCATTGGGAGATGGCTCCTGCCAATGCGAAAATGCTGGCTGATGCTGGTGTGGAGTTTGCATTCACCACTTCAGGATTAAAGAAGTCTGACGAGTATTGGGACGCTTTGAGAAAGACGGTGAAATACGGCTTGACTGAGTCACAAGCATTGAAAGCAGTGACTTATACCCCGGCAAAGTATTACAACATGTCTGGTAGCGTGGGAGCGTTGAAGAAAGGCATGTCTGCCAACTTCTTTATTTCATCGGACAACATATTTGATAAAAAAGCGAAGATTCACCAAACCTGGGTGCAAGGTCAGAAGTATGAAATTGCGGAGCTGGATCCAAAAGATTATGCAGGCAACTACGATCTGAAAGTTGGAGACAGTAGCTACGCAATGGAGATCTCTGGAGATGCCGGCAAGCATTCAGCGAAACTGGTCATCAATGATTCCACTGATGTAAAAGTGAAGCTTGCTATCAAGAATAAGACGGTTGCCTTGTCTTTCACCAACGAGGACGATGAAGCTTCCACCAGACTTTCTGGTTGGGTGAATGCCTCTTCTTTTGGTGGAAACGGTCAGCTAGCAGATGGCTCCTGGGTGGAGTGGTCAGCAGCACGAACTGGAGATCTGGAAGCCAAAGAAGCTGATAAGGCAGAGGAAGAAGAAGAGACTGTGCCAGAGTTTGGCGACATGATCTATCCGTTTGTCGCCTATGGCTGGAAAGAAAAGCCGACACAAGAGACCATCCTTTTCAAAAATGCTACCGTGTGGACATTGGAAGGTGATGGTAAGATTGAAGGCGGAGACGTATTGGTGAAAGATGGTAAGATTGCGCAGGTAGGAAAGGACCTTTCTGCTTCCGGAGCGAGAGTTGTGGATGCGACCGGCAAACACGTTACCCCGGGAATCATTGATGAGCACTCACACATTGCACTATCATCGGTAAACGAAGGCAGCCATGCCATTACAGCCGAAGTGCGCATGTATGATGCGCTAAACTCTGAAGATCTTGATATTTATAGACATTTGGCGGGGGGTGTTACAGCTGCTCAGCTTCTACATGGTTCGGCCAACCCGGTTGGAGGACAGTCGGCATTGGTGAAATACCGATGGGGAGCGAGTCCTGAAGGCCTTAAGATCAAAGGTGCCGATGGTTACATCAAATTTGCGCTCGGTGAGAATGTGAAGCAGTCAAACTGGGGTGAGGACAACACTATTAGATTCCCACAGACCCGAATGGGAGTGGAGCAAGTCTATGTGGATGGATTTACCAGAGCCAGAGAATATGGAGCGGCTAAAGCCAAATACAATGGGCTGAGCAAGAAGGCGAAAGCTTCAACTCCTGCACCAAGAAAAGACCTTCAGTTGGAAACACTTCTGGAGATATTGAATAAAGAACGATTCATTACGTGTCACTCGTATGTACAATCGGAGATCAACATGCTGATGAACGTGGCGGAGAGTTTCGACTTCCGTGTCAATACGTTTACGCATATTTTGGAAGGGTATAAAGTGGCCGATAAAATGGCTGAACATGGTGTAGGCGGATCTACCTTTAGCGACTGGTGGGCATACAAAGCCGAAGTTGCGGAAGCGATTCCTTACAATGCTTCTCTAATGACGATGACTGGTGTAACCGTAGCGATTAACTCGGATGATGGCGAGATGGCCAGAAGATTGAATCAGGAAGCGGCCAAATCCATGAAGTATGGAAATATGGACGAACTCAATGCCATGAAATTGGTGACACTAAATCCAGCCAAATTGCTTCATTTGGATGATCAAATGGGGAGTTTGAAAGTAGGTAAGGATGCGGATGTTGTTCTTTGGAACAAGCACCCGCTGAGTATCTATGCCAAGCCAGAAATGACGTTGGTTGATGGAGTGGTCTATTTCAGTCTGGAAAAAGACCAGGAGATGCGCGAATGGGTAGCTAATGAGCGTACTCGTTTGATCAATAAGATGCTCGACGCAAAAGAGGGTGGAGCGAAAACGCAGAAACCTAGAAAGAAACAGAAGCACTATTTTGAGTGCGAGGATTTGATGGTGGAAGATTACACGCTAAAAGACTAATGATCATGAAAAAGCAATTAATAACCTATATCATAGCCTTGATGGGATTGTCTACTGCGTGGGCTCAGGTGCCAGCACCTGCTTCTGCTCAGAGTGAGCCAATCGCCATTATGAACGGAACCGCTCACCTGGGAAATGGTGAGGTGATCGAAAACTCGATTGTTACATTCGAAAACGGTAAGATCAAGTTGGTAGCAGATGCGACCAAAGTGAGAGTAGACCTGACAGGCTACAAGCAGGTAGATGCCAAAGGAAAGCACGTGTATCCGGGACTGATTTTGCCATTGACCAACCTTGGTCTGGAGGAAATAGCGGCAGTACGAGCTACAGTGGATGATGATGAAGTAGGAGGGGTCAACCCAAATGTACGGTCAGCCATTGCTTACAACACAGATTCAGAGCTGATTCCAACCATGCGGTTTACCGGCATACAGCTGGCACAGACCACTCCGCAGGGAGGACGCGTGTCGGGTACCAGCAGCGTGATGCAGTTAGACGCCTGGAACTGGGAAGATGCACTTTACCTGGAAGACGATGGTGTGCACATCTCCTGGCCAGCCTTGTCATACGGCCCACGATGGTGGAGAGGCGAGACAGAGCGCAGACCCAATGACGAGTACGATGAGCAGGTTGCGGAAATCACCCAACTGCTAAAGGATGCCAAGTCGTATATGGAGCTGAATCCATCAGAGAAGAACCTGAAGCTGGAAGCCATGCTGCCAGTACTAAAGGGAGAAAGCAACCTATATGTACGAGCAGAGCAAGCTAAGTCTATTGTAGAAGCTGTGCAGACGCTGACGGACATGGAGATTCCGAACATTGTGCTGACCGGAGCTAGTGATGTGTGGTATGTGAAAGACCTGATTAAGGAAAAGAACATTCCCGTATTGCTAACCAATGTGCACCGAGTGCCAGGTAGAAACTCGGAGGATTATGACTTGCCATACAAGCTTCCTGCATTACTTCACAAAGAAGGAATCCTTGTTGGGTTGACACATGAAAATGGGATGCTGGCCAACAACAGAAACCTGCCATTCTTTGCGGGAACTGCCGCGGCTTATGGAGACATCAGCAAAGAGGAGGCCTTGAAGCTGGTAACCAGTAACACGGCCAAAATTCTGAACATTGATGACAAGACAGGAACGCTCGAAACAGGTAAGGATGCCAATATCGTCATCTCTGGAGGCGATATCCTGGACATGAATGGCAACATCATTCTGAACTCTTACATACAAGGTAGGGAAGTGACCCTACACGCCATGCAGCAGCGTCTGTATGAGAAGTTTAAAGAAAAGTACGAGAGCCAGATGAACGACTAGAACATCATATGAGATGATAAAAAGGCCGGCACTTGCTGGCCTTTTTTGTTGGGGGTTGACTGGTGTAAATAATTGCGTTAATTTGGATGGATATTTAAGGACTAGCCGTATATAAACGTTTAAAAAATGGCTAGTGATAAGTATAGATAAAATAACATGACCTTTGGTCATGTTACAACTATGTTAGGTTTTATGCTGTGACGTAGAAAAACCCACCGCACATTTTAGCACATTTGGTTTTTGCGAACGCACAAAGCCAACCCAAAAAAACCAAAAGAGCTAAAATCTCCCCACCGCCACCCAGACTGCATATTGATTTTTATACTCACTGAATGAGATAATCAAATATTATCCTTATTTTGGCTGACTGAATTAAACATTCAAAAATGAACCGTATTAAAGAGGTTTTAGAACAGAAAGGAATTAAGCAAATTTGGCTTGCTGAACAGTTGGGAAAGAGCTACAACATGGTAAACTCTTACGCCCAAAACAGAAGACAACCAAGTTTAGAGGACTTGTACAAGATTGCCGAAATCTTGGGGATATCTGTAAAAGAACTGCTTGTAGATAAGAATAAGGATGCTGAATAATATTATCGAACATAAAAAAAAGGAATGGCTTCAATCCAATGATTGCCCTGTGAAAGACCTTGTTCTTTACATGAAAGAAAAGGGCAACTTGAGAGATACCCAAATTGAAGCTGTTGAAACTTATTTGTTCCTGAAAATCGAAGGACAGAATAAACCACTTTGGAAACTATTTTCTGAAGGTTTCTTTACAAACGGAACAGATTTAACCAAGCTAAATATAAACCAGGGAGCCAGAGATTTTTTGAACGGTAATAAAGCTGCTCATGCACTTTATGATTTTACACGTCAAAAGAATGGAGGAAGTACTACCCTATTGCCTGAACTTGAAAAACTTATCATTAATAAACCGACCGAATTAGATTACGAGCAAATCATCAAGAACATTTTTTACAATGTGGACTATGCGGATTATTTGATGAGTTTGCCAATGGGAGCAGGAAAGACCTATTTGATGGCAGCTTTCATTTATATTGACTTGTATTTTGCTCACAACGAACCAGAGAACAAAACCTTTGCTCATAATTTCTTGGTGTTAATTCCTTCAGGATTAAAATCTTCAATTGTACCAAGTTTAAGAACGATTGAGAATTTCGACCCGACTTGGGTAATACCCGACCCAGCTGCAAGCGAACTGAAACGCATGTTAAAGTTTGAAATTTTGGATGAGTCACGTTCTACCAAGAAAAGTAATCGTGTTGTAAACCCCAATGCAGGAAAGGTTAATGCATGTTTACCAAATCCATTTGGACGTGTTTTTGTGGTAAATGCGGAGAAAGTAATTCTTGATCGATTAGAAGTTACAAATCAGCTAGAAGTATATGAAAAAACGGAAGATGAACAGGATAAGAAGGCTAATGAACTGCGAAATCTAATCGGAAAAATCCCAAACCTTTCCATTCTTATTGATGAAGTACATCATGCTGCAACGGATGATATTAAACTTAGACAGGTAGTCAACAAGTGGCAAGCAAAAGGGAATATCACCACAGTTTTAGGATTTTCAGGAACACCTTATTTGTCAAGTGCAGATAAAATTCAGGTAAACGAAGAGACTTTTTTTAAGTTCTCTCAAATCACCAACACGGTTTATTATTATCCGCTTGTAACGGCTATCAAGAGTTTTCTGAAAACGCCAAAGGTGAAAATCGGACAAAACCTTGACCGCTTTCAAATCATCCGAAAAGGTGTTGAAGATTTCCAAGCAACTTATGGCGATAAGAAATACAAGAATGGAACTATTGCCAAGATTGCGATTTATTGCACCAACATTGAAGTGTTGGAGACAGAAGTTTATCCGTTCTTAACAGGGGAATTAAAAATCAACCCTGCTGAAATTCTAAAATTTCACAAGGGAAACAAGGAGTATCCACAACCAGAAGGAAGTGAATTAGAGTTTCGCTCGTTGGATTTGCCTATTTCAAAAAAACGATACATACTACTTGTTCAGGTAGGAAAGGAAGGTTGGGATTGCCCAAGTTTGACGAGCGTCATTCTGTCTCAAAAAGGAGATAGCCCAAAAAACATGGTGCTACAAACCAGTTGCCGTTGCTTAAGGCAGGTGGACCCTGAACAGGATGAAACGGCTCTCATTTGGCTTAATGACTACAATGCCAAAACGCTGAACGACCAACTTAAAAAGGAACAACAAACTTCCATTGAAGAAATCAACAAAATAAAGAAAGACAGTAAAATTGAATGGGTTGAGCGTTTTTCAAGAATAGAACTTTTGGACTTACCTTTAGTAGATTTTTACCAACTCAGGGTAAAATACCAATCCATTGATGAAGAAACAGAAGCTCACACCAAAACCAAACTTCAGGAATTGGTCAAAAACATAGACCAATACAAAGCAGCTGCATTGGTTACAACTGCTGAAATAAGCAATTTGGGTGAAGGCGACATAGCCATTATGAAACAAACAGGTTTTGATGCTGCCAATTTCAATTTATGGGTGCATCAAATCTCAAAAGAAAGTTATGGTCTAATCAAAACAAAAGAATTACACGCACACGATACCGAACTGCAAAGCATTTTCAAAAAAGTAACCTATAAAGAAAACAACATCCTTTTTTGGAATGAACTCTTTGACATATACACCATCAACAGCAAAATAAGATTGGCTTTTAGTATTAAGCGAGACTTAAAAACCGAAAGTGAAGTAATCCCTGAAAATGCTAATTTACTGTTGGTTGATAAGCTTGGTTCAGTAGAGAAGAATGATAAACTCTACCCTGAAAAAGCGGATGTAAATAAAATTTTGGCGGTAGATGAATCAGGTGAGGACATAGAAATTGACTTGACCAAGGCAAGAGTAGATTACGACAAAGCCTTGAAAACTTTGGAAGATGCAGGAATGGGTCACATGATGTCATCTTGGGAAGATTTTCAAAAGAAGTACGACCATTCTCTTGCGGTACGTTCCAAAGACAAAACTTTTCATTACTTGCCGTACAACTTTGTACAAAGTGGATTTGAGAAAGACATTTTACAAAAAACCTTGCAGCTCGACAGCTTCAAAGAAAATGGCTTGGAAGTTTATTACAACGGAGAAAGAGGTTTGACCGAATTTGTGATTAACTGCTTTGCCAAAAACGGGAAAAATTGGAAAAACATTGGTCGCTACACTACCGACTTTCTCATTATCCAGCGCAAGGAAAAAGCTATACACAAAGCCCTTTTGGTGGAAACTAAAGGCGAAGGTTTTAAAAACGACCCTGCGTTTCTTCAAAAGAAAAGCTTTGTTGAAACAGAGTTTTTAAAGCAAAACAATAACAAGTTTGGTTATCAGCGTTTTGACTTCCTGTATTTGGAAGACGGAACCGATATAGCCAACAACATTGTAACGATAAACAAGAAGATTGACGAATTTTTCAAAGAATAAGATATGCCAATAAAATACACACCATACGTGCCCAATACCGTAGAAGGTCAGGCTGTGCTAAACAACATTAGCCGCACCCAACGTGTATTGCGTTACCGTGATAACGACAAGGTGATTTCTAAAATCATGCGTGGAATGCCTTACTACGAAGTGGAAAAACAAGAACAAGTAGGTGAAGAAAGTGAAAACTTGGTGATACGTGGCGAGTGCCTATCTGCTTGCGCATATCTGAAGGAGCAAGGCATTAAAGTGGATTTGGTTTACATAGACCCACCTTTTGCAAGCGGTGCAGATTATGCCAAAAAAGTTTTCATTAGACGTAATCCGAAACTAGCAGAAAAAATTAAAGTTGCTAAAGAAGAATTAGGAGACGATGAATTTAGATTCTTTGAAGAAACTATGTATGGCGATATTTGGCAAAAGGAGCTCTATCTAAATTGGTTGTATGAGAATTTAAGCGCTATAAAATCAATAATGAAAGAAAATGCTTCAATTTTTCTTCACTTAGACTCACATATTGGTCATTATGGTAAAGTTTTAATGGATGAGGTATTTGGTGATGACAACTTTATAAATCACATTTCATGGATGCGGTCACATGCTCATGGTGATTCAGGCCAAGGATCAAGTCATTTTGGGAGAGTTGTAGATATGATTTTTTACTACCGAATAGGTGAGGGTGCAGTATGGAATCCGTTACATACTCCATATTCAGAAACAACTATTAAACGTGATTATAAATATGAAACAAAAGAAGGTAGAAAGTATCGTTTAGCACCAGTTGACGGCCCTGGCGGTGCTTCAAAAGGTAATCCTTATTACGAATTTGAAGGTATTAAGGGATATTGGCGCTTTTCTAAAGAAAAGATGCAAAAATTATTTGATGAAGGAAAAGTTGTTAAAAGCAGTACTGGTAAAAGCTTAAGCCAAATTATATACTTGGATGAAGCTCCTGGAAAATCAGTTACCGATATGTGGAATGATGTATGGAGAGTTTCGCCTACATCGAACGAAAGGGTTGATTATGCAACACAAAAACCTGAGTCATTACTAAAAAGGGTAATTGAATCTAGTTCTAATGAAGAAATGGTTGTCGCTGATTTTTTTGGCGGCAGTGGAGTTACTGCCAAAGTTGCACATGATTTGGGTAGGAAATTTATACATGCAGATATAGGTCTTAACAGTATCTTGACTGTAAGAGACCGTTTAGTGGAATCAGGTGCCAGTTTTCAGATTTTAGAAATCAAAGACGGTGTTAGCTTGTTTCGCAATCCACAGCAAACTATGGACAAGTTGGCTAAACTCATTCCAGGCTTGCAACAAAAAGTACCAGGCGTTGGAAAATTTTGGTTTGGTGCTTTGCAAGACAGTAAGTTAGGTACAGTTCCCGTTTACGTTCCAAACTTAATAGACGGCTCTGAAAAAGTTTTGGATATTCCTGCTGTAAACAGAATCATCAATGAAGAAATTCAAAAATTAGAAATCAATGCTCAAAAAGCCATTGTCTATTATGTAGATGTGGATAACCGCAAAGAGTTGGAAAAATTTATCAAAGACAACAACGCAACGCAAACTGCTATTGAGCTAAAGGATTTAAAAGAAATCCTTCACGCCATTGTAGTTGAAGATGAAGTAGAAACCCAAACTACCCAAACCAAAGAAGGCTTTGAAGTTGAAATTATCAAATTCGTGAGTGACCGTCTCAATCAGAAAATCAATGATTTTAACGAGAAAGGAAATCTTCAAGCGATTAACAAAGGCAAAAAGTTTTCGCCCATTACCATTAGTGAAGAAGGCTTGGAACTGATAGAATACCTTTCTCTCGATTGCGAAAATGCAGAAGGCGTTTGGACAAGCAGTTCAGAAATCAAGATTGACAAACTTGGTTACATTTCATTAAACGGACAGAAAACGAAAGACTTTTGGGACAGTAAAATTTCAGCAGACAAAAAACCGCTAAGACTGAAAATTAGAAACATTAGCGGTGACGAAACCATAAAATTGTTTGAATAATGCCACCAAGACCCCCAGCTCCTCGGGATTTGAAATCACGAAGCAAAAGAGAGTGAGGATTTGAAATCCTTTTGAAGTAATTAATCATTAGTGGGATTTGTAAATCCAACAGAACTCTTCAATTCGGTTCGCAAGTTCGAATAAGCTTGACTACAGTCCTTCTAGCTTATTGACTTTGATCAAAACTGGAGATTTTACGTCTCCCGTGGCGTAGGAACGTTCAAAACTGGAGTTGGCTACCTTCCGGAAATTCAGGAATGCCCAAAACTGGAGTTTTCTGCTTTCTGGAGGTGTAAGAATGCCCAGACCTGGAGTTGTGGGCTATCCGGAAGATTAGAAAACACCAAAACTGCAGTTTTGAGCCGAGCTCTTCGGGTTGTCAATCCAATACGCTACCATTCGGATTGCAAATCCGAATGAGCATTAGACTCTGTAACCGGCGGTTTAACTCTTCGAACGGACATTCAAGCAATCGAACGAACTATCAAAGCGGACAGAAACCTAAACGCAACTTAATAATATGTATGGAACGCATATGTGAACTTGCTTTTATCTAGGTTCACAGCAACAGATTCTAGCCTTCAATACAGCGACAACTTATTACGCACCGGAAGATCTTCTGAACACCGGAAATCATTCATGGATTAAGGTTTCCCTTTATTGAAACTTTATCTAACTTTGTCTTGTATTCTATAATGTTGATTTAGTGGAGAAAAAGTTTGAGATCAAATTATTGGAAGAGGCATTCGGATTTATCAAGAGCCAAAATGATAAAGTTCAAAACAAGATACTCTACAATATTCGAAAAGCTCAAGTGTTGAATGACCCCAAGCTTTTCAAAAAGCTAAATCAGAACATTTGGGAATTCCGAACCAAGTACGCAGGACTTCAGTATAGGGTTCTTGCTTTTTGGGACAAGGAGAACAACCAAATGACACTGGTTTGTGGAACTCATGGTTTTGTCAAGAAAACGGACAAGATTAGTCCGAAAGAGATTGAGAAAGCCGAACAAATAAGGACTGAATACCTTGCCTACCGGCAGGCAGGCTTTGAACGAAAAAAGAAACGAAAATGAAATCATACACTTTAGATGAAGCCCAGGATTTGCTAATCGGTAAGATTGGAACTCCTCGAAGAGATCAATATGAATTTGAGCTCAAACTTGAACTCATTGGAGATATGATCAAGACTGCTCGCAAGGAACGCCACTTAACTCAAGAGCAACTTGGAGAGCTAATTGGTGTGAGAAAATCACAGATTTCAAAGCTTGAGAACAACGCTAAAAACGTAACCATTGAAACCATTCTGAAGGTTTTCGAAGCTTTAAAGGCAAAAGTCAACTTCAAAGTTGAACTTCTAAATAACGAACTTGACATTGCTTAACTGTGGCGCATACTCATTTTAGTTGAGCCTTATGCTCAATTGCGCAACTTGAGGACATGACCTTCGCAGATTTTAGATTGGAACCGGAAGCTGAATTAGAGATGATCGTGAGACCTGTCAAACTGAACTTCAAAGCAAAATCAAAGAGAAGGAAAACGCAGAATAAAAATGCTTAGATTCCCTATTGATTAAGAAAAAAGTTATTCCGGAAGGTTTAGCTTAATGGGAAATAATAGGCATTTGCGCTCTGCAATAACTGTAAATCCAGGAGATGTAAGTATTCTTTACTCTGGAACTGTTATATCTAGTCATTGTCTTCAATTAAATCAAATAATATGAAAGAAAGTAAATACCCAAGAACATTTTCACATATAGGGATTACCGTACCTGATATAAAGAAGGCAGTTGAGTTCTATCAAGAAGTAATGGGGTGGTATGTAATTATGCCTCCTTCAAACGTTTCTAAAGAAAGAGATACGGCAATAGGACAAATGTGCATTGACGTATTTGGGGAAGACTGGAAAGAATTTGAAATTGCGCACTTAGCTACGTCTGATGGAATTGGGATAGAGTTGTTTTCCTTTCCACAAGGAATCAAGGAATCTCCAGAGTTCAACCCTTTCAATACTGGCCTTTTCCACTTTTGCGTTCAGGACCCAAACATTGAAGCTTTGACAAAAAGAATAGTTGAATATGGCGGAAAACAACGAATGCCAATACGGGAGTATTACCCGAATGAGAAGCCCTATAAAATGGTATATGTTGAAGATCCATTTGGCATAGTTTTCGAAATCTATACTCACAGTTATGAATTAACGTATTCTTCTGGAGCATATCAAAAATAGAATTTGTGTATAAATACTCGTTAAGCAAGTGTTTAATGGTCAAACAAGTGAATAATGAAGCATAAGGAAAGTCATACAGACGCATTGATTCTGCCAGCTGGGCAAGGACGAGTTTACAACTGTGGTCCTATGACCGCCATATTTAAAGCTGACGAGAACGAAACAAATGAGCAGTATAGTATTTCAGAATGGTGGCTTGATCCTAGCTCCGATGGTCCTGGGGCTCATCTACATGAAGATAATGATGAAGTGTTTTATGTTTTAGAAGGAACGGCCTCAATACTCGTAGGCGATAAATGGTTAACCGCTGACAAAGGAACATTTCTGAGGATACCTGCCAAAACATTGCACGACTTTAAAAATCAAACGGATAAGAGAGTTGGCTTGTTGAATTTCTTTATTCCTGGTGGATTTGAACGAAATATGCCGGCTATTGTCAAGTGGTTTGAAGAAAATGAAGGATAACTACTGCTTGAAACGAGATATCATAAAGCAATGAGTATAAGCGACCCTAAACTGTACAACTAAAACTTGCCCAGTTCTTCGTGATTTGAAATCCACTAGTAGTATTTAATCATTAACAGGATTTGTAAATCCAATACTCTACCATTCGGATTGCAAGTTCGAATGAGTTGATAGTTTTGGAGTATAAGTTGATGCTTGCGCTAAGGAGTGTCTCCTGATTCCGTTTATTAAGTAGTCATTAGATGCCGTTGCCCAAAAATGACCATCTGGAATTAAAAAATGACTAACACCGATTAAAATAGGACCATTTGCTGCTAATAAACGACCGTTTTCGAGAAGAAAATGCCTATCCCAAATCAAAAAATGACCATTTCTAACTAAAAAATGCTCGTTCGGAATCAAAAAATGCCCGTCTCCCTCTAGAAAATACCCACTTGGGATGAGAAAATGATCATTTAAGGGAAGAAAATCATGGAATGATTGCGAATTTTTGAAAACCAAAGCGTTATTTAGTAGCCCATCGGGATTGCAAATCCGAATTAGCGCTGTGGTGTCAAAACCTTGTTATTTCATTATGAATTTTTGATCTTGTCAAGGTCCTTACTGAACTTTTTGAGGAATATTACCTCCATTAAGTTTTGACATAATCTCGTCTTCTAAGGCAACATCCGAACGGTCAACTTCTTTCATCATTAAAGACAATCCCAGATCTTCCAATTCTGCATCAGATAGGACTTTCGAGCGAACGCCTAACTTATCAAGCAATTCTGAGATGAATTGAAGCTCCTTTTTGCTTTTCGGATTTATTACAATTGAACTCATAAAATCAAAGATAATTGAAAATAGAGACCGAAACTAACGGGTGCTAGCGATTATATGCCGACTTAGCTATCTACCCCGACCTAAAACAGGTTGACTTAACTTTTAAAGTAAAGCTTGCTTTCCGTTCTAATTCACTCCACCAGCTTCACCACCGTTCCATTCGAGTCGTCATTCCATTTATAGAGACCAGACAGGTGATCGGAGTTCATAGTGAGGGCATTGCTGTAATGCATAAGTCCTACTTCATCTCGCCCACGGTAGTAAACAAGCCTTTTTTTGCCGGTATCCAGCGAATACTCATAGCGAAACGGGCTTTGGGCTTTCATCATAAACTTAATGGAATCTTGCCTGGGGCTTATGATTGAATAGTATCCATTAAAATCGCTGGGGTATTCCGGTTCCTTTTCCAATTCTCTGACTTCATAATACAGCGTATCACCGGGTTTTTCGACAATCTGGTGCAAGAGCTTACCTGATTTAACATTCATAAAGAACTTGCCATATTCCGGATTTGAGGAGGAAAAGCAGATGAGGTTCTTGAAGCTACACTTTTCATTTCGGTAGAGAATCTGATCGAATCCGCTCCAGTTGATGGTGGTTTCACGGTCATTGGCTTCCACATCCAATACGTATTTGTCAGCTACCAGGTATTTACCTTGAAAAGTACTTTTATATGCGCTGGTGGTGTCAGAAGCCAATGTTTCTATTGATCCCGTTTTTGGGATATACGCTTTGGAAGGTTTCGGTTTTCGCTGATCGCTGACTGTTACGTTAGCGTCGGTGACTATGTTTTTGTTATTCGAACTACAGCCAGAAAGTAGTGTGATGACACTCAAAAATAAAAAATGGCGTTTCATGATTAGCGGTTTTGATGTATACCAAACTAAACATGAAGCACCATAAAATGTTATTAAAATATAAATTAATATTAAATAAATACAATATTAGTCTAAGTTCTATAAGGCAATTGATAAAATGAATTCAAAAGAGCCCAAAAACTGTCTTTTCGACCACAGGAGAAATCTTACTCTT
>JAMWZA010000089.1 GCA_024305105.1 Marinoscillum sp. | reverse complement strand
AAAATCAATGGCATAACCAAGCCGCCTTCGTTTTTGAAGGTCACTTTGTAAAAGTTCTTTTCAGACATTTCTCTCTTAAGTGCCTCCTCATCTAGCTTGTTTTTAAACTCACGATAAGAGGCGTCTTCAAGTGCCATTGGTTTGGGCTCCTCGTTGATCTGAGACTGGTTATTCGAAATGTCTTTGCTGTTTTTGATTTTTGTTTCGAGCTGATTGTCTTCTGTGGCCATTTGATACCACTCCACATTAGCCACATTTACATCCACAGCATCTGTGCTGTAAAACCAGCCTCTCCAGAACCAATCCAGATCTACAGCCGAAGCGTCTTCCATCGTTCGGAAAAAGTCCGCAGGACTAGGGTTTTTGAATGCCCATCTTTCCGCATATTTCTTGAAAGCATAATCAAACAATTCTGGACCCATCACTACTTCACGCAGTACATTCAGCGCAGTAGCTGGTTTGGCGTATGCGTTATTTCCAAACTGAAGAATCTGCTCGGAGTTGGTCATGATCGGTCGGAACAATCCTTTGTCACCACTCATGTAAGGCACGATCTTATCCGCCGGCCCACGTCGATGCGGAAACTCTTCACCAAATGTCACTTCAAAATCCTGCTCCGTCAAATACTGCACAAAAGTATTCAGCCCTTCATCCATCCAGGTCCACTGACGCTCGTCCGAGTTGATGATCATCGGGAAGAAGTTGTGACCTACTTCATGGATGATTACGCCAATCATTCCAAATTTGGTCCTGTCAGAGTACGTTCCATCAGGATCCGGTCGACCATAATTGAAGCAAATCATTGGGTACTCCATACCGATGGACGCCGTATGTACGGAAATCGCCTTGCTATATGGGTAATCGATGGTGTATTTCGAATACGTTTCCAACGTCTGAGCCACCACTCGGGTAGAGTAGTCTTCCCAAAGTGGATTTCCTTCTTTTGGGTAGTAAGACATGGCCATTGGTGTTTTTCCATTGATGTCCACGGCCATCGCGTCCCAGATAAATTTTCTGGATGCTGCAAAGGCAAAGTCCCGAATGCTATCTGCCTGAAAAACCCAGGTTTTCTTTCCTGTGGCTTTTGTCTTTTCATTCTTGATCGCCTCCTCTTCGGTGACAATCATTACGGGATTATCAAAGGTCTTTTTGGCTTTCGCCAATCGCGACTGCTGTTCTTTGGTTAACACATCTTTTGGATTCTTTAACGTCCCTGTTGAGCCAACGATAAAATCTTCCGGTACAGTGATCGCTACTTCATAAGATCCAAAACTCAAGGCAAATTCCCCAGAACCTAAAAACTGTTTGTTTTGCCAGCCTTCATTGTCGGAATAAACGGCCATTCTCGGAAAGAACTGAGCAATAGTGTACAGGTAGTTATCCTCTTCTGGGAAATATTCCAATCCAGAACGACCTCCGTCTTTCATTCGGTCGTTGATGAAAAAATTCCAGGCTATGTCAAAGGACACTTTTTGACCAGGCTGCAGCGCTTTTGGCAAGTCTACACGCATCATGGTTTTATTGATGGTGTATCGTAGATCAAGGCCTGTTGAGCCTTTTACCGATTCGATGTTGAATCCCCCGTCAAATCCAGGAGTGCCTGCCAAACCGTAATAGTCTTTTACGTTGAGCGTGTCTTCGTAATCTCTCGAACTTGCAAGCGGTGAATCAGAAGCATCGGCTCGCATGTTTTGATCCAGCTGCACCCATAAGTAGTCCAATGGATCTGGCGAATTGTTGTAATACGTGATCGTTTCCTTTCCTGTGATGCGCTGTTTCGCATCATCGAGCTCAATGGCCATATTGTAATCAGCCTGCATCTGCCAGTAATCTTTTCCGGGAGCTCCAGACGCTGTTCGGTAAGTGTTCGGTGTTGGTAGCAATGGCCCCAACTGCTCAAATTTTTGTTGCCAATCGGTGTCTGCCTGCGCTGAGCCAGCCCAGGACATGACAAGCGCCAATGTGGTAATGATGGATATTCGTTTCAACATGGTTAACATTTATATTACAAGTAATTTGATTCAATAATTAAGACCAACGCTATTCCGGCTACAGCCGAGGAAATAACCATTTTCCAGTCGCGCTGACTTACACCAGCTATGCCTGTGACCAGAAAACCAGCCGCCAGTAAGACCGCCACGATGATCAATTGTCCAACTTCCAAACCAACATTGAAGGCGAAAAGTTGGGTGACGATGGATTCATCTTTGCCAAGTAGACTTTTTAGGTAGTTACTAAACCCTAAACCGTGTATCAATCCGAAAAATCCCGCAAAGAGATAATTTCGAATGCTGATGCGGTGGCCATCAGGTTTCGTGAACAGATTGAAAAAAGCGGTGATGAATATGGTGATGGGAATTAAATACTCGACAAGGTCAGAGTCGATATTCACAATAGAAAACGTGGATAGTGCCAGGGTAATGGAATGACCAAAAGTAAATGCGGTCACCAACACCAATACTCGTTTCCAATCTTCTGCCTGGTACAATGCGCAAAGAGCTATCACAAAAATGATGTGATCATATCCGTTTTTATCCAGGATGTGTTCTAGTCCAAGTTGGTAAAAAGTTTGAAAGTCTGTCATATGCTCATCGCGAAAATATTGAAAGTGAACAGTATAGCAGAGTTGGTTGGTTCAAATTTTGATGGGCGGTAAAGTGTAGCGGTTTTCGGAAGGTTTAAATTGGTTTACTTTGTCTCAGATTTTGTCTGCCCGCTTTTGCTCACTCATAAAAAGGATAAAATATGGTGTTCTCATTTCTCTTTTTGCTTTTTCATCCATTTCATGTCAGTGTTTGCGAAGTGGTGTACGATGAAGAAACCACGGCGATTCAAATCTCACAACGAATTTTTCTGGACGATATGGAAGACGCCTTGCAGTTGGCCAATGATGATCCAAAATTTATCCTCATGAAAGATTCTGCAAAATCGCACCAGTATCTGAAAGCCTATTTTCAAGGTCATTTTAAACTCAGCCTTAATGAAAGATCTCAAACATATAATTTTTTGGGCGGAGAAATTGAGGATGACGCCATCTGGTGCTACCTGGAAATAACCGATGTGAAGCAACTAGAGTCCATAAACTTAACCAGCACACTGCTTACGGAAGTTTTTGACGATCAAAAGAATCTAGTACACTTTAAAATAGGTGGCGAGAAGAAAAGTTTTATTCTGACGGATACTGAAGTGAGAGCGATGTATCAAAAATGAGTTAAACATGAATTCGTGCTACCTCAATTACTTGCAATGAGTTATGATCTAAATATCAAATTTCTCTTGGGTGATCACTCGTTTTATTTATGTTTACCATGTATTTTTTTACAAGTACCTCCTAATGGCATAAAATCCGTAAACATGATTAAACTAGTAACGTGGATCAAAAGAATACTCTTTCTGATCGCCTGCCTTTCAGCTTTTATTTCACAAGCCCAGCAAACTGTACTGGTTGGAGCCGGAACCACTGGTGGCGGTGGTATCTTCGGATATAATATAGAAGAGGATACATTAGTCACCTATCAGGATTTTATTAGACTCAAAATTCCTTACGATCGTGAAATAATAGCATTTCAAAGTCGTCTATTTGGTATTACCTCTTTTGGTGGTCACCATGACCTAGGAGGGTTTTATTCTGCAAATATCGATGGGTCAGATTTTCAAATCATTCACCATTTTGACAGCAGAGCTAGTGGGATTACGGTGAATAACAGTGAAATTTGGGGTATTTGTGAAGATTACTTATTCAAGTATACTCCCGCAAATGGTTTTCAGGTTATACATCTTTTTGAAAATGGTTTTACTGGAACCGGGTCTTTGACTTTCAATAATAATAAAATGTGGGGTTCTTTATCGGGTGGTAACACTCAAGGTAATGGAGCCATATTTGAATTAGACCCATCTACTTTGGATTTTACTATTGTTCATAGCTTTGTTCCTATGACTGTTACCAATGCTCAAGCAAACAATAAGCTTGTATTAAGTGGAAATAAACTCTATGGAGTAAATGCTTCTACAGGGGAATTCGGATTTGGTCAACTGTTTTCAATTGACCTAGATAGCAAGGAGTTCGTTACAGAATTCAGTTTTTACAATCACTTTGACTCGGCTACTTTCCCCCTAGGAGATCTGATTCCAATAGAAAATAAACTATACGGAGTCACACGTGAAGGAGGTAGTTATAATAATGGAACTCTTTACTCTTATGATATTCAATCAGGTTTCTTTAAAGTTGAACACTCATTTTCTGAAGACACAGGACCGTCGCTATCACTTTCTCATATAAATGGTATTATTTATGGAAACTCCCTAAATGGTGTCATTTATACATATAGCCCAGATTCCGGAGAGTATTCTCTAATTTATAGGAATAGTAAATTATCCTTTAGAGGAAAACCTGTGCTTATTGATGATCAATTTTTTGGTACAGGATTGCATGGAATTTATCGAATGAATTCAAATAATGAATTCAGCACCATTCACAATTTTGTAAATCCAAATGGAAGTACGATTTACAATTCCCTGGTACTAGGAAGTGACAATGGGATATATGGAATGCTTCACGAAGATGCAAAGAACAACGAAGGCGCCGTTTTTAGACTAGATTATAATCTTAGTAATTATCAATTGATCTATGAATTCGATGAAGATAACGGAAGAAACCCTCAAGGCTCATTAATAGAGTATAATAACCGGTTGTGGGGTCATACAACAAATGGTGGCGATACTTTAGTCGATGCGGGTGTTATTTTTAGCATAGCGCTGGATGGAACCGATTATCAGTCACTTCATTCGTTTGATTATTATCAGTCTGGTAGTTATCCAATAGGCGCTTTAACTATATCAAATGATTCTCTTTGGGGTACTAGCAAGTTTGGGGGAAACTCTAACTATAAAGTTGGTACTCTTTTTTCAATACCTACAGATGGGACTGATTCTTTATTTAAATATCATGATTTTGATTATTTCAACACTGATAATGGAGTTTATCCACATAGTGGACTTTTGGAAGTAAGTGGTACATTTTTCGGCACTTGTCAATTTGGGGGTGTTAAAAGCTCAGGTATTATATATTCATTTGAAAAAAACAGGGTGACGTTTTCAAAACTGCATGATTTTGATGGATCTAGTATAACAAACGGTAGTTATCCACAAGGAGGATTAATATTATCAAGCAACAAACTTTGGGGAATGACCGCATCAGGTGGGAGTCATAACAAAGGTGTGATCTATTCCATGAATTTGGATGGATCATCATTTAGCGTGGTTCACTCTTTTTCAGGTAGCGATGGTGCAGCACCAAAGGGTTCCTTAATTGAATATAGTGGACATTTCTGGGGCTTTACCGCTGAAGGTGGCGAGTATGGAAAGGGAGTGATCTTCAAAATAAATAATGATGGGACCAATTATTCCAAAGTTGCCGACCTGAGTGGCTCACAGGGGACACCTCTATACGGTTCACTTTTAATCACTAATCAGAAAGTTCAAACGACATTAGATTTAAAGGTAGCTACCAAAGCATACGGAGACCCTGATTTTACACTGAATGCTACCTCGAACTCTCCCAACACTATTTCCTATTCAAGTAGCAACCCAGAAGTGATTGCAATCTCTCCAGATGGTTTATCCGCTGAGGTTATAGGGGCTGGAGTGGCAACAATTACTGCATCTCAGGCAGAAGATGATGCCTATACCGCAGCTAGCACCGCAGTAGAAGTGGTTGTCGATAAAGTGCCTCTTAACGTCTCTGTCGAAGATCAAGCAATTAATGTCGGTGACCCAATACCAAGCTTTACTATTACTTATTCTGGCTTTGTCAACAATGAGGATCAATCGGTAATTGATCAAACACCTACAGCTTCCGTTGAACTGGATAATACAAATACAGCTGGTGAATTTAATATTATTTTGGACGGTGGGTTTGATTCCAATTATTCATTTATTTACTCCAATGGGGCTCTGAGCATTAGTAAGCTTGTTTCTTCAATCCAACTAGAGGTTAGTGCCAAAGCATACGGAGACCCTGATTTTACACTGAATGCTACCTCGAACTCTCCCAACACTATTTCCTATTCAAGTAGCAACCCAGAAGTGATTGCAATCTCTCCAGATGGTTTATCCGCTGAGGTTATAGGGGCTGGAGTGGCAACAATTACTGCATCTCAGGCAGAAGATGATGCCTATACCGCAGCTAGCACCGCAGTAGAAGTGGTTGTCGATAAAGTGCCTCTTAACGTCTCTGTCGAAGATCAAGCAATTAATGTCGGTGAGCCAATACCAAGCTTTACTATTACTTATTCTGGCTTTGTCAACAATGAGGATCAATCGGTAATTGATCAAACACCTACAGCTTCCGTTGAACTGGATAATACAAATACAGCTGGTGAATACATAATTTCAATCGGGGGAGGCCAAGATAATAATTATGAGTTTGCCTATTTGGATGGGTCTTTAATTATTAAACTCAGACTACAAACCAGCAACAAGAAAAATATTATTTTCCCAAACCCTGCTAAAAGCAGCTTTACTTTATCGAAAGAGCTTTTATTGAAAAGAAATAAATTGATGCTCTACAATCTTGAGGGAAAATCAATCAAAGAATTTGAGGTGAAAATGGATAATAATTTTGATATCTCTGAACTTGAGAGTGGCGTTTACATCATATCTGTCGGGGATGAAGTGATAGGTAAAGTGATCAAAAAATGAGAGAATACAGCTGATTTTTCATACATTGTTTTACTTGGAGGAGTTTATGGACTAATAATCATGTCTTTAAACCACATCCTAGATTTATTGCCATCAGTATCTATAGGGTTGAGTCGCGCGAATTATATTATTATCACTTCATGATAAACTTAAAGATATATCCTCCAGCACAGCCCACTCTTTACCTGTATGTCGAAGTAAGCAGACTGACTGGCAAGTCCATTTAGACGTATACGGTCGGTTTTCATAATTTGGCCAGGCTTCCAGAAAAGTCGGTTTTTTCATGTCGCGAAAGGCAATGGTCATGTGCGGATGAAAAGGCAGGTTTTTATAATCCGCATTATTCACCTTCAGGTCCAAACGCATTTGTTTGACCACATCTGTTTTGATCTTTTCCAGCGGCTCTGTTTTCTGAACATTCACATAAATCACTTTCGGTTCAAAACAACCAAAACCATCATGGCTTACCTCAAACGCCTCATTATCCTGAACAGCTGTTTTCAAACTCTCAACAATCCGGTCCTCCCGATCTACGCGAAAAGTAAAAGGCATGTGTAGCGTTATATGCGCCATGGACTTCAGCGCAGCTTTTGAGCCGTATGTATCTCTGATTTCCTCTTTCATTTGCCAGATTTCGGACTTGATGGGCTCAGGTGGAATCAAGGCCACGAAATAAAGTTTTTGGATTTTACTGTTCATAAACTGCCATTCACGGGTTCATTTCTCCGAAAATATAAATCTCTTGACTGAACAAGCAAATAGCTGCGGTGTTTTTAATGAAACTGATCAATGACTAGTAAATTATCAGCTAGAGTTAGAAATCAATTATCGACAAATGAAACACCTGTACTTCGCATTGATCCTGGTTGGAGCTATAGCCTGCTCACCTAAGACCACTCCCACATCCAGTTCGTCCAGTTCCTACTCCAGCACTGTCGCCAAATACGAAAAGTATGAAGGCTTCTTTGACTTTTACTGGGATGAGAAAGGTGGAAAAATCTATCTGGAAATTGACAATCTCGGAGAAGAGTTTCTCTATGTAAACTCGCTAGCTGCCGGAGTGGGCTCCAACGACATAGGCCTGGATAGAGGACAGCTCGGAGACACACGTGTTGTTAAGTTTGAGCGAAGCGGACCAAAAGTCTTTTTAGTTCAGCCCAATCAGGACTATCGTGCGATTAGCGAAAATCAAAACGAAGTGCTCTCCGTAGAGGAAGCTTTCGCAACAAGCATCATACAGGGGTTTAAGGTTGAGAAAGAAGAAAAAGGAAAAATTCTCATTGACATGACGGACATGTTGCTCTCCGATGCACATGGAGTAGCCCAACGCATCAAGCGCGCTAAGCAAGGAAGTTATTCTGTGGACGCTTCCCGTTCGGCTGTTTATTTGCCAAGAACTAAAAATTTTACTGACAATTCAGAATTCGAAGCAACGATCACTTTTAAAGGAACACCAACTGGTGGCTATCTTAGATCGGTAACACCAAGTTCGGAAGCAGTCACCGTTCGCATGCATCATTCATTTGTGCGACTTCCCGAAGGTGGCTATGAAAAACGAACTTTTGATCCACGAGCAGGTTACTACAGCATTTCGTATCAGGATTATGCCACACCGATCGAGGAGTCATTGGTAAAACGCTTCATCGTTCGTCACCGATTGGAAAAGAAAAATCCAGATGCCGCCATGAGCGAACCTGTAGAACCGATTATCTATTATGTGGACAAAGGCGCTCCTGAGCCTGTACGCTCGGCATTGATTGAAGGAGCTAGCTGGTGGAATCAGGCGTTTGAAAAAGCTGGGTACAAAAATGCTTTTATCGTCAAAGTACTTCCTGATTCTGCCGACCCATTGGACATCAACTACAACGTCATCCAGTGGGTGCACCGGTCTACTCGTGGATGGTCTTATGGTGCGTCTGTGGTAGACCCACGAACCGGCGAAATATTAAAAGGTCATGTTTCACTCGGTTCACTTAGAATCCGACAGGATTTTCTCATCGCCACAGGACTTCTGCAACCGTATGAAGAAGACAAAGAGCCTTCCGGCAAAATGCTGGAAATGGCACTTGCACGCCTCCGTCAGCTTTCAGCACATGAAGTAGGGCATACGCTGGGGCTTTATCACAACTTTGCTGCCAGTGTAAATGACTGGGCTTCTGTGATGGACTATCCGCACCCCTATATTCAATTGGATGAAAATGGAAAAATCGATCTTTCCGAAGCGTATGATGTGAATATTGGCGAGTGGGATGAGTTTGCGATTCGTTATGGCTACACAGACCTGAAGGAAAACGAAGCAGAAGAACTTGACAACATCATCAACGAATGGATCGACGCGGGATACCAGTACATTATGGATAGCGATGCCCGACCAAAAAGTGGCGCCCATGCTCAGGCACATCTTTGGGACAATGGCGTGAATGCCGGTTTAGAACTAGATCGCCTATCAACCATCCGATCAATCGTTCTCAACAACTTTTCAGAAAAAGTCATTCAGACCGGAGAGCCCATTTCTTCTATCGAAGAAGTATTTGTGCCTATGTATTTCATCCATCGCTACCAGATAGAAGGCGCCAGTAAAATGCTTGGTGGCTTGAATTACAGCTACAAGGTAAAGGGCGATAACCTTCCACTTCCATCAGCTATTTCTGCAGAGGAGCAAAACCAAGCGTTAAAAGCACTGAGTAACACACTGTCTCCAGACTTTCTAAGCATTCCAAACAACCTGTTGGCCTTACTGAGCCCGAAAGTTCCCGGATACGGAAGAACAAGAGAGAGTTTTAAATCCAACACTGGGGTTGTTTTCGATCCCATTTCCGCCGCTGAAACTTCCGCTGATATGACCCTATCGTTCATTTTTACTCCTGAACGAATCGAGCGCGTCATCCAACAAAACTTAAGGGACGGTAACCTACCGGGTTGGGATGAAGTGATGGCAAACTTGTATAAAGTGGTGTGGAATGGTAAGTATACCAATGGCCTTAACAAAGAGGTCAAAATGGTGGTGGAGAAGCGTGTGATTTACCACCTCATGAATCTTGCTGCAGGAAAAGGAAACTCGGAAATGACAAAGGCGGTAGCTTCCCAGGAATTAAGCAACATCGTTGGTCAGATAAAAGGTATGCGTACGAACGACCTGTTGGTCAAAGCCCATTACAATCACGTGCTTGACTTGTATGAGCAGTTCAAAGATGAGCCTGCAGATTTTACCATTCCCGATACACTTTCACCACCGGATGGAAGTCCAATCGGAATGGATTGTATGAATTAATGAAATTATTTCGTCACCTTTTTGACCCTCCGTCCCAAAAGGGAAGGTGACGAATCAATTTGAACCCCTTTAGGCCGGGCCGACGCTCGGTTTGGGTAAATCAAATTGATTCATCCATAGACTTAAACCAAGAAAATATTCAAATGAAACATACGCAATTATCCCTCATCCTTCTCCTAATTGTTCACTCTGGCTTTAGCCAGTTTGATTTTAAATTTCGAAATGTAGGGCCTCTTAGAGGCGGACGTGTTACTGCAGTGGCAGGCACAGTTGCCGAATCAGGCACTTTTTATCTGGGTGCGACAGGCGGTGGCGTCTGGAAAACCACCGATTATGGTACCAGTTGGAAGAATGTATCAGATGGGTTTTTTGAAACGCCATCCATCGGCGCATTGGCTGTAGACCAGAATGATCCTAATATTGTCTATGCAGCTACCGGATCGGATGGTTTGCGTAGCAACGTAATCGCCGGAAAAGGAGTGTATAAATCCATTGACGGAGGAGAGACCTGGGAACACATTGGGTTGCCCGATGTAGGACAGATTGGAGCAATCATCATTCACCCACAGAATCACAATATCGTTTATGTAGCTGCTGTTGGGTCTGCCTTCAATGCCAATCCCGAACGCGGTATCTTTAAAACGTCAGATGGTGGCAGAAACTGGGGAAAAGTGCTCTTTATTTCAGATCAGGTTGGCTTTTCAGATGTTGAATTCCTACCCGGAAACCCAAGTACGCTCTATGCCGCAGCCTGGAAAGCAGAGAGAAAACCCTGGACAATCATCAGTGGTGGAAATGCTGCAACAGAAGCAGGAATCTACAAATCTGTAGATGATGGAAAAACCTGGGAAAAATTAACGGAGGGACTTCCAACAGGATTGCTGGGAAAAATTGATGTGGCGGTAACTCCAGCAGACTCCAAAATTGTCTATGCTTTGGTAGAGGCACCAGACAAGGAAGGTGGGCTTTACAAGTCCAGCGATCAGGGAAAAACATTCAAACAAGTATCGGATCATAGCGGCATACGCACCCGACCATTCTATTACACCAACTTGCGTGTGGATCCAAAAAACCCGGATTTGCTCTATGCACTGGCAACAGGAAACTACAAGTCCACCGACGGTGGCAAAAACTGGGAATATTTACGGCCTCCGCATGGAGACAATCACGATATGTGGATAAACCCTGAAAACCCTCAGCTATTTATCCAGTCCAATGATGGCGGTGCTAATGTGACTTTCAATGGCGGAGAAACCTGGTCTACCCAGTTTAATCAGCCAACCGCAGAAATTTATCAGGTAGAAGTGGACAACCAATATCCCTACTGGCTCTATGGCGGACAGCAAGACAATTACTCAACCATTGCTGTTCCAAGCAACGAACCCTACAGCATTCAAAACAATGCAGGATACATTATCAACACCGGAGGATGTGAAACCGGGCCGGCAGTTCCCAATCCGATCAATCCAAACATCGTTTTTGCAAACTGCAAAGGTCGTTTTGGTGTATTCAACAAATTGACAGGAGAAGAAAAAGCCTATTATGTTGGTGCTTCTTACATGTATGGACACAACCCTAAGGATTTGAAGTTGCGTTTTCAGCGAGTATCGCCGATACATGTCTCTCCACATGATCCTCGGGTTGTCTACCATACTTCTCAATATGTCCACCGAACTACCGATGAGGGAATAACATGGGAAACCATCAGCCCAGACCTTACTGCGTTTGAAGCAGACAAACAAGTAATTTCTGGCTCACCGATTACTCGAGACATTACGGGTGAGGAATACTACAGCACGATTTATGCGATTCGTGAATCTCCAGTAAAAGCCGGAGTGATCTGGACTGGCGCCAATGACGGACCTATTTATGTCACACAAGACAATGGTGCCAATTGGAAAAATGTGACACCACCAAAAGTGGCAAAAGGTGGACGTGTGGATGCGGTAGAGCCGTCACCTCACAACCCGGCCAAAGCATTCGCCACTATTTTACGCTATCAGCTAGGCGATTGGAAACCCTACATTGTGAAGACAACCAATTATGGTAAAAGCTGGGAGTTAATTACCAATGGCATTCCATCGGATTATCCGGTTAGGGTGGTTCGCGAAGATCCAAAACGAGAAGGGTTGCTTTTTGCGGGTACGGAATATGGTTTATTCATCTCCTATAATGACGGTGCCAATTGGGAAGCTTTTCAAAACAACCTGCCTGTGGTTCCTATCACAGACATGAAACTCCATCGAAATGATCTGGTACTCTCCACAATGGGTCGGGGTTTCTGGATTCTGGACAATGCCTCCATGTTACAGAACTATGATAAGTCTGCTGGTTTGAGCATTTACAGTCCAGAAAGTTCCATTCGCTATCGAATGCGAAGCTATGGCGATGATGTGCCGGATTTTGAAACCGGAAGTGTTTTAATCGACTATTTCCTTCCAGAAAAAACTAAGCAGGTAAAATTGGAAATAATTGATAACTCTGGAGTTTTAGTGAATACCTATTTCAGTGATACCACAGGACTGGATTTTGATGAAGAAATGAATCGTAAAATGGAAACGAATGATTTCATCTTTGTAGTGGATAAAAGTTTGTCAGGCAAAAAAGGTCACAATCGCTATGCGTGGGACATGCAGCATTTTGGTCCTTGGAGTGATAGCGAGCGCAGGAGGTGGAGCTACGGACCGATGGTCGCTCCGGGGAAATACACCGCTCGATTGACTGCTGGAGAAAATTCCGTGGAAACTACGTTTAGTTTAATTTTGGATCCCAGAGCCGAAAAAACCGGAATCAGCCAGGAAATCATCGAGGAGCAAATTGATTTTGTAAAACAAGTGAGTGATCTGCTGAGTGCGGCTCGCCAACTCGAAAAGCAATTAGAGAAAACAGTAGATGAAAAAGGTGAAAGCGCTGAAGAAGCGAAGGCCACGTTGGAAAAACTACAGGCTGAAGACATCACGTATCCAATGCCAAAACTTGTAGATCAAATCAATTATCTATACCGAATGACACTGAGCACGGATCAACAAATGGGTAAAGATGCCATTGATCGCTATGAAGAATTGAAAAAGCAGTTTGAGGAATTGAAAAAATAAAATAATCAGAAACAAGACTTTAGAAGCCGGGAAAAACCCGGCTTTTTTATACTCTGAAATATGTTAGTTGACTCGTGATGTTAATTTTCTTAACTTAAAATCACACCTAATCGACTATCTACGATGAAAAACGTTTTGTTCCTGCTTTGCCTGCTGTTTCTCGCTTCATGCGGCAAAAAAACACAACCTACCGAAGAAGCTCCAGCCGAAGAGTATGTGGAAGAAGCCGCAGAAGAAATGGAAGCGGAAGAAGTTGCAGAAGAACCTCGCGGCGAGGATTATTACGACCTCAAAGCTCTTGACTGTAAAGACGCCAATGGGTTGATTCTGGCAAATATGTACCAGCTGGCACCGAATGAAATAGATCGTCTGGATCAGGAATCGGATTTTTACGGATCCATCCTCGATCTGCGATACCGACTGCACACCGCAGTAATGACATGTCTTGGAGACCAAAGCACTTCACCCGATCAGTTCGACAGACTCCTCAATCCAGAAATAAATGAAACCGGAACAAGAGGCCGAACCGATCTAATGCCGCAAATCGAAGATGAAATGTATCTGGTTCCTGCCTGGCTGACAGATGTAGCTTCCAAAAAGCTAATTCCAAGTCCACAAAGCAGTCAGTTCAATGGAATCGCGTATCAGCGGATTTATGACTACAATAAAAATGAGTTTCGAAAACTACATCTGGCTTATCTGCTGATAAATAACTACTCCTCATTCGAATATGAAATGAGGATGTATGCCAGTGCCGCTCAAAGAACGAGAGTCAATAGTGACGGAACATTGAGCTACAGCAACAATTACGATTCGTTCCATCGTTTTTTGAGCCGGTACATGGAACCCTACTGGTCAAAGTTTGAAGCGGTAGATGTAAGTTCCAATATGCATAACTATGCTGCGTTTTGGTTGCGAAGAGGACTTGATGAATCGGCTGAGGAACTTGCAGAAATACAAGAAAAGATAATTGCCAGATTCGATCCTGTATGGGAGGCTGAAGTAAAGGAGCGATTCGCTACTGCACTTCCCAGAATTACTTTTGACACCACCACCTACAGCAAGTTTGTGGACGGTGGGGAAATCATTCTGGAGTCAGATAGTATTTCTCAATTTTTTGATCAGGCGGAAAACGGCATCCTGATAAAGTTTGACAATGGAAATTCCCGGTTTTACGAACAGGGAGATTATGGTGGCTTTTACATCAACTCTTATTTGCCTGAATCCAACGCATTAATCATCACGCAGGAATATGAATATCCCGAATCTTTCTATCTGAGCCTGACCGACGGGGAACAAATGCAGATTGGCGGAGCGGTAACTGATCACTACATCTCTCCCGGTGGAAATTTCATTGTTGCCAAGTATGCGGATTTCGAAACTTCTGGAATGCTTATTTATCAGCTTAGTGACGGAAAGGCAAACTTGATTTTTAATTCTGCCCTCATTAAAACACCTGCAGGCCCGAGATGGCTGGACGACAGCAGATTCGTCCTACCACTGGAAATGAACGGGAGTCTGCTTTTTGATTTGACGGTGTTTTAAAGCGTCACGAGTTCGAAATAAAAAAATTTAACAACACCCCAAAGCTGTCTTTTCGACGCAAGGACAAATCCATCTCTTTTTGAAAAATTCCCGTTTTCAAATGATCAAGTTAGATTTCCCGTGTTAGGCGCCTGCACCTGACTGCTACTGGCAAAGGCAGGTTGCATTGCAAAATGACCGAGTTGTACAGACAGTTTCGGAGCGTTAAATCGAAACTCATGTGTAATAATTATTCCGCTCCCTGATGCTCAAGTTTCAATAAGTCATTCACCGACTTCACAGGGTTAAACGTGATAGGTGGCACTTCCACAAAAATGGTATTCCAGTCTGCCATAGCGCCATTCCAAAGTCCGGGTAATTCCTGTGCTTTTAGGTCTTTACCATCTTTTGATTTTTGGGTAATAAAACCCGTATCTGGATCACGGTATTTGAGCAGATCAAATTTTTCTCCATTCTTGTCTTTTAATAAACAAACCACATCCACGGGATTGAAGTGAGTTGCTTCATTAAATACGGATTTTTGCTCCTCATCGGTTAAGTCAATCTGCGCAGTTTCTACTACTTGTAGTGATTTGGAACCATCTTCAGCCATTACCCAAAATGGTCCTCCGCCAGGATCTCCATCGCTTTTGACCATTCCGCAAACTCTAAACGGTCGGTGGAGTTTTTCTTTCAAGAATTGCACACGCTCGCTATCACCCATTTCATTGAAGCTGCGGCCTGGTTCATAACCCAGCTCCGCTAAGAGACCGGCCGCTTCTGAAATTCCAGCACCCGATTGCAGTGAATCCAATGCTCCATTAATTCGGTCCGCATATTTTAGCAAAATACCTGCGATTACTTTCTTGTATTTGATCGTCTCGTCTTTCAAATGATCTGGAACCACATTATCGATGTTTTTCAAAAAGACGACATCCGCATCAATCTCATTGAGGTTTTCTAATAGCGCGCCATGACCTGCAGGCCTAAACAGCAACGAACCGTCTTCGTTTCTAAAAGGCTCATTTTGCATGTCCACAGCTATGGTATCCGTAGATGGTTTCTGGATCGAATAAGACACAGAGACTTTTACGCCATATTCTGATTCATAAGCGGATTTCACCTCAGCTACGTGCTTTTCGAATTTTGCCTGGTGATCTGGAGAAACAGTAAAGTGAATTTTTACATTGCCATCAGCGTCTTGTGCATATTGAGCACCTTCCACAATGTGCTCTTCTACAGGAGTGCGTGAGTTCTCTCCATATTGGTGAAACTGTAAAAGTCCTTTTGGAAGGCTGCCGTAATCAAGACCTTTTTCCTGCAGAAGTACATCTAATATTTCCGTAAACTTTCTTTTGACATGAGCTTCTTCCAGGGGTTCTCCGGCTATTTGCTTAAAGGTGTTTTTCAAATCCTCGTAAAAAGCGAAGTTTTCCAACTTTTTGAAAAAGGTAAAAACAGATCCCGAAGACTGATCGGATTTCATTTTTTCATAATCAGCTTCACTGCCAGCATAGTCATTCAAAAATGCAAAAAGTGTCTTGAACATTCGGGTAGCTGCTCCGGAAGCCGGAACAAATTTTACCAGGTCTATTTTACCAAGATTATTTTCATAATAACTGATGTAGTCTGTTGCCTCCTTGTCGGCTACCAGCATGATGCCTTTATCTGCAGTAGCAGCTTTGGCTAGTTTTGTTGGCGGAAAGCCATTCTTAAATTTATCAACCTGATAGTCAACATCTTTAATATCCAAAGGATGCTGTTCGATTTGCTTTAAGTCTGATTCTGTAAACATTCTTGAAGTCGATTAAGTCTAGTTCGTAATTATTCAACCATTCTGGTGGGTAATGGTTAATGTGAATTTGTTCGATTTTCAATTATAGTGATTAATTTAAAGCGATAAATGGATTCGTAGATGATTTCTTTGTGTAGAAAAAGTTAGATTAGAAAAGTAATCACCAATTTGTCCATTAAAATCATCCGCCCATGAGTACAGATTTGACTAATATCTCTCCGACGTTTTATGGAATAAGTATGGTGCCAAAAAATAAATGGCGCGAGTACGGTTATGCACTTTTAACAATTGCCGGGTCTGACGGAATGGTCAGTGATCCAGAACTGGAATGGCTTACGCTGGACATGGCACGAGAAGTCGGTGTGGATGAAGAGATTGTCGCCGATTGGGAGGAGTTTGATTTTGAATCGGCAGAACTGGATGAGCTGTTTAACAGCTTCAATAGTTCCACACTAGCCGGGTTCAATAAGTTATTGATTTATGATGCCATACGTATGAGCTCGGCCGATGGCGAATATGCTCTGGAAGAAAAAGAGCAGGTCCATGAAGCTGCGCGCATCTTACACATTGCTCCTGAAGTAGTGATCGCAATCGAAGCATTGGTGGATTTGGAGCAAGCGGCGAATAAGCTACGATTGACGATTTTGTGAGAGTAGAGTTCGATGGCTATCAAGTCCACCCATTTATACCCTATGATCATGGTTCTAATCAACCTCAAAAATGAAGCACATTTAATCACCTTAACTCTGCTTTTCATCGCCTTCACTTCCTAAGCACACTATTATGAAGGAAGAGTTTTCCAGAGAAGGACTTTGTATTTAGTCTTTCAAAACATCCTCTACAATCTGAGCCCATGGGCTTATAACCGTCAGAACTAGGAAACGAATTAGAAATAGAACACAAAGTAGTTTTCTTTGATGTTAATCTCATTGCACTTATTTTACATAAAACGTCTTTTCTAAATGACTAAATCAAGTGCTTTTCTTTTATACGTCTTATTACTTACTACAGTGTTTGCTGTCTCTTGTGAAAAAGCGCCTGTAGAGACGGATGGTTGTTATTTTGATGCGCGTAACGCTTGCCAGGGGTTCTCTTTTAGTATAGTGAATAAAGGCACTTATGAAAACCTCATCGGTGAGGACCGACTCATCCATCCCGACTCCATCATCATCACCAATACACGGAGTGATGTCATGCATCACAGACCTTACAGCTATTCTGATGGATGGTATACGATCGAAGAGTTTTCTCCTTTTCAGGAGATGTATTGCTTCAACCAATGCAAGCTGGATTCATCATTTACCAGAACCTATTATCTCTACGTTGGGAATGGAGATACAGATACACTCGAGGTGTTTTACCAGTCGCGATCAGAGAGGGAAGATACATTCTATAATGGTGTTTCGGGTGGCGAATATGGGTATACACCAACTGAGATAGAGGGTCCTAAATCACCGTATTATTTCCGTAAAAAAGTTAATTGAATCAACCCTAACCTTATGAAACGTATCATTCATTTTCTTTTATTCTCGGGTATTTGCATTTTTGGTTTTGCCCAAAGTGGTAACGATCATCCCATGCCAGACTCTACCACTGTGGTTAGCCTTCCCTGGTATAATAACAATCAGTATTTAATAAACCATTTTATGCCGTCTTTCTATTATCATAAGGTTTAGAAAACTATATGACTATAAAACAATAAAACCACTTTCTTTAATGTTAAGCTCATTGCGCTTATTTTACATAAAACGTCTTCTCTAAGTGACTAAATCAAGTGCTTTTCCTTTATACGTCTTATTACTTACTACAGTGTTTGCTGTCTCTTGTGAAAAAGCGCCTGTAGAGACGGATGGTTGTTATTTTGATGCGCGTAACGCTTGCCAGGGGTTCTCTTTTAGTATAGTGAATAAAGGCACTTATGAAAACCTCATCGGTGAGGACCGACTCATCCATCCCGACTCCATCATCATCACCAATACACGGAGTGATGTCATGCATCACAGACCTTACAGCTATTCTGATGGATGGTATACGATCGAAGAGTTTTCTCCTTTTCAAGAGATGTATTGCTTCAACCAATGCAAGCTGGATTCATCATTTACCAGAACCTATTATCTATACATCGGAAACAGCGATACAGATACATTAGAGGTCTATTACCAATCCAGATCAGAAAGTGAAGAGACATTCTTCAATGGCTTAAATGGAGAAATTCCTGAAGATAGAGCAGACTCTCTTGGGTTAGGAAGGTCTGTTTACTGGTTTAGAAAAATAGTCAACTAAACGTTTTTAAGAAAAAATAAATGAGAAACTTAATATCTAGTTTATTCTTACTGCTAACATCGATTGCTTATTCACAATCAGGCAATGACCACCCTATGCCTGACTCAGCTACGGTGATTGCTTTTCTATAGTTAGAATAGACCCATTGTTTGTGAATAATATATTTTTCACTATATTCACCATTGTATGAAATTTTACTCTCTTAATCATCGTTCATTTTCGATTGCATTTTTTTCATTCACAACGCTCGCTTTATCATTCTTAAGTTCTTGTTATCCAGAAGAGGACAAAGATCCTGATTGCATTGGAGAAGAAACTCCTTGCAGGGGTTTTGATTTCAGTTTTGTGGATGCTGAGACTTATGAAAACTTAATGGGTACCGACGGACAACTCATTCATCCAGATACCATGTTTATATTGAACATGCAAGGAGACACCATGTCCCAAGGGCCTTATTATGGACCCAAATATAGTCTTTATACTGAATGGTGGACTGTTGAGTTTAGTCCTTACCAAGAACTCAATTGTTTCAATCAATGCACACTTGATTCCGCTTTTTCAAGATCCTACTACATCTATACAGGAAATCAGGACTGGGATACACTCGAGATACATTTCCCAGCTAAAACCGAATATGCCACGGTCATGGAAGTAAACTTTAACGACATGGATGCAAGAGTGCCGGAAGGACTACAAGAACTTTCCTCATTTTATTTCAGAAAATAATTTAAACAAACCTTTTATCGTGCGCCTAATATTCCTAATCCTAACAACCCTATTTTCAATTCAAACTTTTTCTCAATGTAAAATACTTGGCTTAGACGCACAAAACCTTGATACTCTACCAGAAAAAGACTTTATCTCATAAAACGCTTTTATATGCCTTATTACAGATACTCTCTACTTGCAACCCTTGCACTTTCATTAATAATTATCATCTCTTGTGAGCCTGATGAGGAAGAAAAAGGTGAATGTGATACTAGTGATTCTTGTCTAAGTACCTCCTTCAGTTTTGTAGATCCTGATAATTATAAAAATTTGATGGGGTATGATGGACAACCAATACACCCTGACTCCATCGCCATCACCAACTCTCGAGGTGATACGATGAGTCATAAAACCTATCAAATGGTAGACGGTTGGGTCGAATTGAGCTATTTCAATCCTTTTCAGGAGATCACCTGCTTCAATCAGTGCCTGCTGGATTCGGCCTTTACCCGCACGTACTATGTGTACATTGGGAATGATGATTTGGATACGCTAGAGGTGTATTTTCCCGAAAGAGCTCAAAATTATACCATTTTTTATAATGGAGTTAGTGGTGAAGTTCCAGATGACATTCCTAAGGAACAGAGGCCTGGCAGGTCTGTCTTTTATCTTCTAAAGTCTTTTTAATTTCTCTTAATCTAACTAAACCTCAATATGAAACGCATCAAAGCACATTTATTGATCCTGTCTCTGTTCTTGATATCCTTAACGGCCTCAGCACAGTATAACGAAGGGGAGGATCATCCTGAAATGGACTCAGCGACGGCTGTTGCGCTCCCCTGGTACGACAACAACCAGTTCCTATACGACTACCTGGAAGATCGCTTGTTCTATGACACGCCTTTGCAAACTGATCCTATGGCCAGGACGGCAGCCAGTTCCTGTCCCACTGCCAGGTATCAGATACCTGTACGTATACATATCTACAGCAACACAGATGGTACTAACCAAAGCATTTCGCAAGCAAATGCGGAGGATGTTTTTAACCGAGCCAATACGCTTTTTGACAATACTCCTGCCCGGATACGGTTTTACATTGACGATATCGTATTTAAAAATGATACGGAATGGAACACCGGTATCGATAGTGATCTGGAAACTTGGAGCTTTTTCTTTCAGGAAGGTAGAAGAGATGTCATGAACGTTCACTTCATACAAACCAATGATCACAAGTCCGGGTATGCCATCACGCCGATGATCCCCTCCACGCAGATAGGCAACATAGGAGAAATAAAGTGGAACTTATATGTGCGGACAAGAGCGCGAGGTAATGATCAAATGGCCAGTACGCTGGCGCACGAATATGGCCATAGTCTTGGGCTACTGCACACGCACCACCCTGGCAGGCTGATATCTCTGGCCCTCAAAAAGGATAACGGTTCCATTAACAATGGCTGCTACCAGGAAGGCAACAATACGGGGGATAAGAATAGCATCTGGGGCTGCTTTGCTACACCTGGTAAATACAAAGGTGAAATTAATGGGGATTTTTTAAGGGATACTCAAGGTGATCCGAACCAGAGCTTTGAAAGAGTCGGAACCACCGGGCCAATCCAAAAGCAAGTAACGGCTGATCCGCTTTGTGTGTATGACAATATTAGCTTTGGGAATGACTATGACGAAGACAATGATGGCGGTGAATGGAACCCTCCCACACGTAATTTTATGTCTTACACCAATTTCACCTGTCGCAGTGAATTTACCAATTCACAAATAGGTGTAATGTGGCATACTATCGAGGAAGATTTTTCAAATGAATTTGTGGGCCAGTTTTCTGGCCACACACAGCCAGTATGCACATCCGGCAGGACGATCATTTTGAATAATCCTCCATCTGCTATGAACTTATCCTGGAGTGTTTCTCCCTCACATTTAATTCACTCCTCAACAAGATCAGGAAATGGATCATCGGCATTTATTAAAGCTGCTTCATCGAGTTCTCGAGGTTGGGTAACGATAACTTTCCACGAACAAAATGATTGTAACTTTTTCAATACCTCGGTAGATGTCTGGGTCGGTAAACCGGAAAATGTTATGAGCCCTGAAAGTGTCACAGGTCCTTCCTGTGTAGTAGTTCCATCGACAGTTCAGTATTTTGCTGAACCATGGCCTACTTATCTTGAAACCATCGGAGCTTCTGGAATTTCCACAAATTGGGCTTTTGGTAGTCCTCCTTCCGGGGTTACTTTCACAGATGATGCCAACCGCTTAAGGGTAGATATGACGACTTCTCCCGCTACACAAACGAATCAATATTACACTTTTAGTATGGCCCCAGAAAATGCATGTGGAACATCGGCTGCCGCATTTGTTACTTTCCAGACCAAATCCAGTTCACAGCTTTGTGGCGGAGGTAAAGGCGGAACATTTACATTTATGGTTTCACCTAATCCGGCTCAATCAGAAATAGAAATCACGTTCGAGGATAGTCAGGAAATGATCAGCTATTTTGAAACCAAAAGTGAGGTTTTAAAAGTGGAGATATCAAATCACCTATCAGAAAAAAAATATAAGGGAATCATCAATAAAAATGGGATTTCCATAGATGTGACTAAAATACCTTCTGGATTATAC